>JANYBI010000108.1 GCA_025360875.1 Lentisphaerota bacterium | reverse complement strand
CTGTTTTCAGGAATTTTCTCATTATTCAACACCACGTCAAGTTTTCCGTCAATACCCACTAATCTAACCATGTTGCGCCTCATAAGAAGTCCCTTCCCAAATACCTGTCCCTGGTATGCACAGATATAATCCTCCGGCAATCCTCTTTCCTGGTAGATGGCCGGCGGGACTTTTCCGAAAAACAGAAGACTTGAATACCAGAACGGCTTGAATTCGGTATTCATCTTCTGCGGGATAGCAGACGCGGAGACATATAGCGTATCTCCCGGCTTCAATTCCTTGAAAGAAAACTCGAATGCCTCAATGAGTGGTGCCGCAAAGTCCATCCTCGACCTTTCAGGATATTTCTCAAAATAATCAGACATATAGCAAGTAAGTTCAAAAATGAAAAGAATTGGAAGCGCATAACACATCAGCCTGTAGAAAACCTGAGTGCGCTTACGCCAGACGTATGCAGCTCCAATAACCGCTATAATGTTCCAAAACAGAACTCCATTGAGAGCTCTCATGCTGTGCATGTGATCTATTGTCAATATGGCCGCCAAAGGATAGACCAGTATTCCAAAAAGCGCAAACCTTGCGAATGGATTCCTTCTGAACGCTTTGAACAAACAGTAGAATCCAGCGATGATTAAAGGCGCCATGAATACATAAAGTTCTCCCGAAGCGCCCGAATGATGCCTGAGATTCGAATCGCCGTTGACGAAAAGGAAAGAAGGACTGAAATATTCAAGATACCTGTCAAGTATCCTGGAAAGCGATTCCGGCATTCCGCTGCTGCCAGCCCACACCTTCAACGTTGAAAAGCGGCCAGTCATGCTCTCGGAATTGTCGACCACAGAGACAATCATCGGAACAAGGGAGACTACATAGGCTACCATGAAGGACAGGAATATCTTCCATCGTTTTATCAGGAGCACATTCATCGCAAGTACAAAGCATATTAATATTACCGCTGTCATCGGCCTCCCGATATTGTGTGCATACATCGCAAATGCCCAGCTGATCCCTGAAGCAATGGCAAATCCGGCTGAGCGTTTTCCAAATGCCTCGAGGAGAAAATACCATCCCAAGCCCATTCCCAAAAGCATTGCAGAATATCCACCTATTCCAACCCTGCTGATCGGAAAAAGCCATGGAGTTGCCGAAAAGATAAAAGCTGCTCCAAGACAGAGCCACCTGTCCCTGACATATCTTGACGAGAGGAAATAAAATGC
Source organism: Lentisphaerota bacterium (assembly GCA_025360875.1). Lineage (GTDB taxonomy): Bacteria > Verrucomicrobiota > Lentisphaeria > Victivallales > GWF2-50-93 > GWF2-50-93. Next base: position 2,570 of record JANYBI010000108.1, on the reverse strand, counting down.
TATCGACGCGAGAATGAGGAATAATCCACTCGGGAATCTGATAACCCACTTCTCCAATCCGAACATCTTGGTCATCGGTACTAGCAAGTAGATCATTACAGGTTCGTGGTAGTTCCCAAACGCCTTGAACAGCACCGGATATCTAATTCCGTATTCGTCGGCCCCTGTCTCCGCAATGCACCAGGCGTTGTAACCTATGGAACTCTCATCGGCGTAAAACCCATTGGGCAGTTCCCCTATTTTCCAGAAATGCAGAAAGGATGACAGGCATAGCAGAAGTACCGCCACCGAAATGAAAACAAGTTTATCCTTGCCGTAATAATTTGAAATATTCATAATCAAATACAGTTTATAAGTGATTTCGCCATAATTCAATACTTCGAGGTTCAATATCATGGATTTGAAAAGATTCTTCGACAAGAAGCAACTTGCCGGTGTGAAAAGAGTGTTTGCCGGATTCAGCGGCGGGCCTGACTCCACCGCCCTGCTTCTGCTGCTTGAAGAGGAATCAAGGAAACTCAAGTTCCATCTCAAGGCAGTCCATTTCGAACACGGGCTCCGTGGCAAAGAAGCCCTGGAAGATGCCGGATGGTGCCGGAAATTCTGCGAATTCCGCAATATCGATTTCATGGAGATCGGACTTGAGGTGAACAATTCCCGCCGCCCAGGGGAAAGTACTGAAGCCGCCGCAAGGAGAATGCGCCTGAAAGAATGGGACATAATCGCCGACAACGAAAATTCATTTGTCGCCCTTGGCCACAATTCCAACGACAAGGTTGAAAATGTATTCCTGAGGCTGTTGCGCGGTTCAAATTCATCAGGTCTTACTTCCCTGAGAGAAATCCAGAAGGTCGGAAAAGTCACATTCATCCGCCCAATACTCCGCTACAGACGTAGCGAAATTGAGATGTTCCTTAGGACGAAGGGGATTACAGACTGGAGGACCGACAGTTCCAACACTGAGGAGGATTACAGGAGAAATTTCTTTAGGAACAAAATCATCCCCCTTATTTCAGAGAAATTTCCGAATGCAGACATGGCAGTACTGAAGTCCATATATGCGCTTGAACAGGACGCTGATTTCATTGAAAACGTCACCGGCGGGATCTTCAATCCCGTCAAGGACAGGAAATCGCTGGACATCGCATTCCTGAAAGCTATGCATCCCGCGATACTTGTGAGGTTTATCAGGCTCTGGCTTTCCAGGCAGACCGGTTCCGAATATATCCCTGACAGCGATTTCATCGCCAGATTCACGGAGGAACTGAACAAGGCATTCGAGAAGCGCAACACTGACAAAAACGTATCCCTTATTCCACTGGATGGAGAAAACCTGTTCCTGAAATTCAAGACCGATACAGTGTCCTTGACAGAAAACAAGAAAGGACCTGATTTCCCTGCTGTATCATGGAAGTGGGAGAAAACAGAAGAGATCAAATGGCACAGCTCCTCCTTGAAAGTCAAAATAATATCATCCCCAAAGGCGTCAGCATTCAAACGCGATGAATATAACATTTACTTCGATGCAGATGCCATGCCTGAAGAACTTGCCGTCAGGCAATACCGGAACGGAGATACGATGGTCCCGTTCGGAAAAGGTTCCGAAGTTCACCTCAAGAAACTTTTCGAAGGACGGAAGATGGATTCGGAGGTAAGAGATTCCACGCCGATTGTTTGCACACCGTCAGGCGAAATCATCTGGGTACCCGGTGTCAGGCGTGCGAACTTCGCAAACATAGGTCCGGCGACGAAGCGTATAGCAGTATTCAGCTTCAAAAAGTGAATATTGGATAAACTTCCTTCAAAGTATATATTAAAGAAGGAGGTGGATCATGAAAATCTTCACATTCTTTCTGGCTTTTCTTGCTGCGATCCTTATGAGCCGTGCTGATGAAAACGCGCCTGCGACAGGCGATGACGCGACACAACCGGACCAGCAGAAGCCGAAATCAGTCGTCATTAAACCCAAGGGCGAATTCAAGTACAAGCTCATCCCCCTCAAAAGCCTGGACTTTGCCACAGTTGAAAAAGTTTGCCGCCCATTGCTTTCGAGTGAGGGCATCCTAACCTACGAGGAAAAGAGAGGATCAATACTCGTGGGCGACTATGCGGAAAACGTCGACAAGATAATGAAATTCATGTCCGATATCGACACAGATGCCGTAAACATACGTATTGATGTCGACTTCCTGAATACAGGGTCTGGCGGCAGTGGAAACCTCGACGTCAAAGTCGGATACGGCAAGGGTGTAAAGCCCAACCAGGTTATAATTGTAGACGGCAAAGTGGTCAAACCCAAGAGTATTGACATCAGTGCCTCGAACAACAGCGATACAAACATCAGGAATACAAGCCAGTTCATCGTCACCAAGAGCGGATTTCCGGCTTCTCTTTTTGTCGGAAAGACCATAGCGGATCCAAGCTGGCTCTATAACTAGTGCCTGACCGAAAACGTAATATTTTCAAAAAGCACAGTACACAATAGCCCGGATTTATCGATATACTCTGTCGTCAACGCTTTCACTTTGGGAAAAAGTTGATAAATCTGATAAAATCATCTTCTAGTAGTA
>JANYBI010000092.1 GCA_025360875.1 Lentisphaerota bacterium | reverse complement strand
TCGAACTGGCTAAATTAACGGATAAAGAGTCTGCTTCTTGAAAGCAAGAAATCGGTACTCTTGAGTAAATTACAGCGCCTTGAGCTTCCGTTCGCATTCGATCAGGGTTATCTGGTCGAACAGATCGTCGAGATCGCCGTCAAGTATCCCGGGTATGTTATGTATGGTGATGCCGAACCTGTGGTCCGTGACCCGGTTCTGGTGGAAATTGTATGTCCTGATCTTCTCGCTCCTGTCGCCTGTGCCGGTCTGCGAACGTTTTGCCTCGGCATTCTTTGCATCCTCGGCAGCCTTCTGGATCTCATAGAGTTTCGACCTGAGGATCCTTATGGCGATAGCCTTGTTCTTGTGCTGCGACTTCTCCTGCTGGCTTGCGACGCTTATGCCTGTGGGGATATGGGTCGCCCTTACGGCGGAGTCGGTGGTGTTGACGCTTTGTCCGCCGTTTCCGGAAGATCTGAAGACATCGAATTTCAAATCCTGGGGTTTCAGGTCAAATTCCATCTCCTCGATCTCGGGGAGCACGGAGACTGTCACGGTCGAAGTATGTATTCTTCCGCTGGCTTCGGTTGCCGGGACGCGCTGGACGCGGTGTACTCCGCCTTCATACTTTATCCTGGAATAGGCATTCTCACCGGCGATGGAGAATACGACTTCCTTCATGCCGCCCATGCCGCTGGTGGTGAGGTCGAGAAGCTCGGTTTTCCAGCCTTTTGATTCGGCATAGCGCTGGTACATGCGGAAGAGTTCGGCTGTGAAGAGGGATGCTTCCTCGCCGCCTGCGGCCGGTCTTATTTCAACAATGATGTTTTTCGAGTCGTTGGGATCCTGCGGGATAAGTGACAGCCTTATTTTCTTTTCGAGGACAGGTGTTTCATTTTCAAGATTCTGGATGTCGGCGGTTATGAGCGCCTTGAGTTCCTCGTCCTGTTCCGCGCCCAGCATTTTCCTGTTTTCTTCGAGCTGGGCGAGGGAACTTGTCCAGCTGTTGAAGTTCTTGAAGAAATCTTCGAGCTTCTGGTGTTCACGTGAGATCTTCCTGCATTCGTCCTGACGTGAATATATGGAAGGATCGGAAAGTTTTTCCTTCACTTCTCCCAGGCGCTGCCTGAGCTTTTCAATATGTGACGCTATTTCTGACGGAGTCACTTTGGAATCCTGCTATGTTTCAGAGGCGATTTCAAAAATGTATAGACAATAAAAAACCGTCTTTCATCGGCGTGATGCGCAGATAAGGAGACGGTTTTGAAACAGCTAAACGGCTTTTTCCGCTGCTTTTCCGGCGTAGCGGCGGTTGAACCTCTCAATACGTCCGGCGGTGTCTACAAGCTTCTGTTTTCCAGTAAAGAACGGATGGCATTTTGCGCAGATAACCACTTTGATATCCTTGCGGGTGGCTCTGGAATCCCAGACTTCGCCGCAGGCGCAGTGTATCTTCGACGGACCATATTCAGGATGAATTTTCTTTTTCATGAGAAGAAACTCCAGTTTATTGAATTATATTATATTTTTTATTGACAAGGTGCGGAATATAATACAAACCATAAATTATGCAAGTATAAAATCGCCATTTGGATAAAAAGCTGATTTTATGGCATGAAATCAAAACAGGAAATACGGGGAAAAGAATGGCAAAAAAAATGAACAGGCCCCTCTGGGCGCCATGGCGTATTGAGTTCATAACCTCGCCAAAGTCCAAAAGGTGTTTCCTGTGCAGCAGGAACAGGCGGTTTGGCGAAGGTGAGGAGGCTCTTATAATTGCAAAGGGAAAATATGCTTTTGCAATCCTCAACAGGTATCCCTACAATTCCGGACATCTGATGATCGCTCCGTATGCCCATGTGTGCAATCTGACACTTCTGGACACGGATGCATACCATGAGCTGATGGACATGTCCCTGCATGCGCAGAAGGTTATGATGGCGGCCATGAAGCCCGGAGGGTTTAACATAGGGTTCAACATAGGGGCCGCAGCTGGTGCCGGCCTTGAGGATCATGTCCACATGCATATAGTTCCCAGATGGGCAGGAGATACTAATTTCATGCCGGTACTAGGCGATACGCGGGTTGTCCCCCAGTCATTGGAGGAAACTGCGGCATATCTCCGCTCTGCATGGGGCGGGAAGGAGGAGAGTGGCAAAAAAAAGAAAAACTGATCCCCTCCGCCCGATGCGCCGCGCCTATCAGGAACTCCATTCCGAACTGGTCAAGGCGTATTGGAAAACTGAAGGCGGAGCTGCGAAATCCGCAATCCAGGACCTGTCAGGGGAGATATATGACTTCCTTTCCGAGATGGAAGCCGGGGCTTTTTCCGGGAGGACCGATTCACTTAAACGCTGTTCCCTCAGGGTTGGAAGGATAAATGCTAAAATTGAAAGATCCAGGAAGCAGATAGAGGGAATAGTCAAATCAGTCAGGACTGCTTCAAAAATAGCCGATGCAATGGACAAGGCGCTTGCGGCATCGGCGAAGTTGCTATTATGACAAGGAGAATACCAGTCGCGCTTACAATAGCGGGAAGTGACAGCGGCGGCGGCGCTGGAATCCAAGCCGATCTGCGGACCTTCAACTCCTTTGGTGTCTTCGGTTGCTCGGTGATAACAGCGGTTACGGCGCAGAATCCGCGCGAAGTTCGCAGGATCGACGCCCTTCCAGCTGGATCTGCAAGTGAACAGATAGCGGCTGTCTTTGCTGAATTCGATGTGCGTGGAGCGAAGACCGGAATGTTATTTGATTCCAGGATAATAAGAGCCGTATCCGCATCGCTGAAGGGCAGGAAGAATATATTTCTCGTTTCGGACCCGGTGATGGTTGCCACAAGCGGTGCTCTTCTGCTGAAGAAAAAGGCTGTGGGCGACATGATGGAATATCTGTTTCCGCTGGCGGACATTGTAACTCCGAATATTCCTGAAGCCAGACTGATACTGGGAAGGGATATTGTCAGTTTCGAGGAAATGCTGTCGGCTGCCGTAGAAATTTCATGCAGATGGGGATGTGGCGTTGTTGTCAAAGGCGGGCATGTGAAATTTGAGGGCGGTATTAAAGCTGATGCGGTTGCATATGGCGGTATGCTTTATAAATTAATTAGTCCTGAGATAAGGACCGGAGCGGGTCACGGTACCGGCTGTACGTTCAGTGCTGCGATAGCGGCCGGCATGGCGAAGGGTGGAAAGCTGGAGGATGTATTGGTTGAGGCGAAGGCTTTTGTCTACGGATCCTTGGCGGAATCGGTGAGGCCGGGACGGAGACTGGTATCCATGTATCCGCCGGCGAAGAATTATTTAAACAGGATAGGGCTGGAAAAATGCGGAAAATATTGACAGGTCTTGCCTTCATTTCAATTTTTGTCTTTTCCTTTTCCTGGGCGAGTGACGCAAATGCCGGACCTTACATCAGATATGCATCTTACAATGGACTGAGATATGTCTACCTGCGAGATATCGCCACCTATTATGGGATGAAGATGCAACCCGGCGACAAGACTTGCGATATCCGCAGCCAGTCAGGGAATGCGACATTCACCTACAGCCACCGTGAAGGCAGGATAAACGGTATCAGGGTGACATTCATGTTTTCCCCGTATCTGAACGGTTCGGAGCCGATGATTAGCGAATATGATTTCATGCTTATTGTCGATCCGATCCTCCGGAACGCTGTCTCTAAGCATAAACTTGGTGTGATTGTGCTGGATCCCGGACATGGAGGCAAGGATAATGGTGCACAGGGAAGATTCTACAGGGAGAAGGATCTTACGCTTATGATGGCCAGGAGGCTCAAGGATATCCTGCAGGCCAAAGGCTACATGGTCCTGATGACACGTGAAAAGGATACGTTTGTGGAGCTTCCGGACAGACCTGCGAAAGCTGCAGCTTACAAGGCAGATCTGTTTGTCTCAATACACTGCAATTCAGCTGGAAGCGGGGTTTCCAATATAAACGGCATTGAAACATTCTGCCTTACACCTGAAGGCGCTCCGTCGACATCTGATGCAAAAGCCAGGAGTTCAAAAAAAGAAAATGGAAACTCATTTAATAAGAACAATGTTTATCTTGCCTACTGTGTCCATAGGGGCATGCTCAGGAATACCGGAGCAACTGACCGCGGCATCAAGGAACAGAGATTTGCAGTGTTGCGGGACGCCCAGTGTCCGGCGGTACTTGTAGAGGCGGGTTTCCTGTCAAATCTTACCGAAGAGAGGAACCTTGCTACGGGATCGTACCAGGACAAGATAACATTCGGCATAGCTGAAGGCATCATCGCATATCACCGGGCAATGAGCGGCAGATGAGACATTTTGCCCGCGGGAGATATAAAGTTCAATACGGGCTTATGCTGAAAGAGGAAACCTTCAACTTCCCTTCTTCTTCAAGAAGGAAAAGGCGGATAAGCACATCCTCGTCGGTCTTTGTAAATTTGGATTTCCATATGAATACGTCGACAAGGGGCTTGTTGAGCATTCCCAGATATGTCCGTGACTTATAATCGCCTATCTGCTTTTTCAGATCGGCATTGATAGTGGCAAAATCCTTCGCCTTGATCTGATCCTTCAGCCCCGAAAAGAAGTTTTCACTGTAGAGGGAATAGTCATCCTTGTTTATTCCGGTCAGCATCCTGTCCAGCATCACTTCAGCCAGATTGGCTTTTTCCGCTTCTGTCAAAGTGGGCCTCAGCGTCTCGGTAAGTTTCGGTTTTTCTTTTTCAGCATCCTTGGTGGTTTCACAACCGGTCAGGAAAAGGGATAAGGCAAGAGGGGCTATGAATACATACGACATGGTTTTCATGGTGTTGTTCTCCAGGGTTTATTTGTTTATTTCACGCTTGAGCGGCATCGTGACAGTGAATATGCTGCCCTTGCCGAGTTCGCTCCTTACAGTAATCTTTCCTCCATGCAATTCAACAAGTCTTTTGCTTAAAGTCAAACCGAGTCCGACGCCCTCATAATTTGAAGTCAGACCGGTTTCAACCCTGTGGAAATCCTTGAATATCCTCCCCTGGTCCTCTCCGCTTATCCCTATGCCGGTATCGCTGACTTCCACTTTTGCGTTGCCATTTGAGGCATGGGCGC
>JANYBI010000010.1 GCA_025360875.1 Lentisphaerota bacterium | reverse complement strand
GACTTGGAGGCCTGTCCGCCTGTATTGGAATAGACTTCGGTGTCGAGGACAAGGATATTGACATTCCTGTTCTGCGCGACAACGTGGTCGAGTCCGCCGAATCCGATGTCATATGCCCATCCGTCTCCACCGAGGATCCAGACGCTCTTGTCGACGAAATAATCCTGGAGCTCCTGAATCTTCCTTGTTATATTCTTCGCTTCGCCGGAGGCCTGCTTGAGGGCTGCGGGAATAGCCTTCTTCACCTCGTTCTGGGCTGCGACCGCATCTGGCTTCCTGATGTCCCAGACAGCGAGCGACTTCTCAAGGGCCGACTTGAGTTCGGCGGTCGTTCCAAGCTTGAGGAGATTTTCAACATTCATCCTGAGGATGGCACGGTTGCTGTCGACACCGAGGCGCATTCCGTAGCCGTATTCCGCATTGTCCTCGAAGAGGGAGTTACCCCAGGCCGGACCGCGTCCCTCCTTGCTCTTGCAGTATGGGACGGTCGGGAATGTTCCGCCGTAGATCGAGGAGCATCCGGTGGCGTTGGCGACAACCATGTTCTCGCCGAAGAGCTGTGTGAGCATCCTCACATAAGGAGTCTCGCCGCAGCCTGCACATGCGCCGGAGAACTCGAAGAGAGGCTTCTTGAACATCGCGCCCTTCACCGTGTCCTCGCTTGCGCCGTCGAGTACGTTCTCAGGAAGCGCGTCGAAGAACTTGTAGTTTTCAATCTCGCCTTTCTCATGCTCTGCTTCCAGAGTTGAGAACTCGAGGGCCTTCACCTTTGCCGGACAGGTCTCGACGCAGACGCCGCATCCCGTGCAGTCATCCACGAAGAGCTGGATCTTGTAGTCGAGGTTCTTGTCGTTCTTGGTCTTTGACTTGACCGTATTGAATGAAGCTGGCTTCTTTGCGAGGTTCGCAGGATCTATCTGCTTGGCGCGCACAACGGCGTGCGGACATGCCATTACGCACATATTGCACTGGATGCAGTTTTCCGAAACCCATTTCGGCACGCGCGGGGCGATGCAGCGTTTCTCGAGGGCGGCCGTGCCTGTCGGAATGACGCCGTCGAACGACATCTTCGAAACTGGAACATCATCTCCCTTGAGATGCATGAGCGGCTTGATGACATCCTTGGCGAAGGCCGAAGCATCGTCCGCGATGAGTTTCGCCGGCTTGAAGGACGCGGTGATTGTCGCAGGAACCTTGACCTGTTCGAGAGCTGCGATGGTCGCGTCAACACATTCCCAGTTCTTCTTGACGACATCCTCGCCTTTCCTGCCGTAGGCCTTCTTGATCGAGGTCTTGATCAGCTCAATCGCCTTGTCGGTGGGAAGGACTTCTGAAATGGCGAAGAACGCCGTCATCATTACGGTGTTGATCCTGGCGCCGAGTCCGGCCTTTTCAGAGATCTTCAGGGCGTCGATGTTGTAGAACTTCAATTTCTTGGCGATGATCGTCTTCTGGAGATCCTCGCTGAGGTGATTGAAGACATGCGCGCTGTCGTACTCCGAATTCAGGAGGAAGACGCCGCCTTCCTTGATTCCGTCGAGCATGTCATAGCGTCCGATGTATGCCGGATTGTGGCATGCGACGAAGCTGGGGCTGTAGACAAGGTACGGTGAGCGGATCGGGCTCTTGCCGAAGCGCAGGTGCGATACCGTTATCCCGTATGACTTCTTGGAGTCATATACGAAATATCCCTGTGCGAACATGTCGGTGTTGTCGCCGATGATCTTGATCGAATCCTTGTTGGCGCCGACTGTCCCATCGGAACCAAGACCCCAGAACATGCAGCCTTTGGTGTCGGCCGGTTCGGTGTTGATGCGCTCCTTGACGGGGAGAGAGAGGTTCGTGACATCGTCTTCGATTCCGACTGTGAAGTTGTGGGTGCATTTTCCGGCGAGGTGGTCGTAGACGGCCTTGACCATTGAAGGAGTGAACTCCTTGCTCGAGAGACCGTAGCGTCCGCCGATGATCTTGATGCTCCTGCCCTGGAGGGCGGTGACGACATCCATGAACAGGGGCTCGCCGATTGAGCCGGGTTCCTTGGTCCTGTCGAGGACGGCGATCTTCTTGACGCTGGCCGGTATGGTCTTGAGGAATGCCTCGGTGGCGAAGGGACGGTACAGGCGGACCTTGATGAGCCCGAGCTTGGCGCCCTGCTTGTTGAGGTAGTCAATGGTTTCCTCGATCGTCTCACAGCTTGAGCCCATTGAAACCAGGATATTTTCGGCGTTCTTGTCGCCATAGTAGTCGAAGAGATGATACTGGCGTCCGGTGACCTTGGCGACCTTGTCCATGTATTCCTGGACGATTGAAGGGCAGTCGGCATACTGCTTGTTCGTGGTCTCACGGCCCTGGAAATAGACGTCGGGGTTCTGTGCGGCAACCTTGATGAAGGGGTTTTCAGGTCTCATTGCGCGGCTACGGAAACGCTCGATCTGGTCGAGTTCGATCAGCTTCATCATGTCGTCGTAGCTGATGTCATAGACCTTCTGGACTTCGTGCGACGTGCGGAATCCGTCGAAGAAGTTGAGGAATGGGATCTGTGTCTTGAGGGTTGCGAGATGCGATACGAGAGCAAGGTCCATCGTCTCCTGGATCGAGGCCGCGGACATCAGGGAGAACCCTGTCTGGCGTACGGCCATCACGTCGGAGTGGTCGCCGAAGATCGAGAGTGACTGGCATGCCAGCGAGCGTGCTGACACATGGAACACCGTCGGAATCATCTCGCCTGCGATCTTGTACATGTTGGGGATCATCAGCATGAGACCCTGCGAACATGTGAAAGTCGTTGTCAGCGCGCCTGCGCTGAGAGCTCCGTGGACCGCGCCTGCTGCGCCGCCCTCGGACTGCATTTCAGCGATCACGACAGGTTTTCCGAAAAGATTCTTTTTGCCCTGACTTGCCCATTCATCCGCGTATTCGCCCATTGTCGACGAGGGTGTGATAGGGTAGATCGCGGCCACTTCGCTGAACGCGTAGGCCACGTGTGATGCGGCATAATTGCCGTCGATCGTCACCATTTTGCCAGCCATTTTACTTCTCCTTGTTTGAGTCTAAATTATTTGAATTTCTTATGTATTGAACATGATTATCCCCTGCTTTATTCCTGAAGGCAAGGGATTATTTAATCTGAATTTTCGGCGCTAGACAATCACCGGAAAAACTGCGTAAGTTAACACAGGAAGAATGAATTTTCCAAATCAATTGTTAAAAATTTATCATATTAAATTCTTATCACTTTTTCTGCCATCGACGTCTTTGAATTTCACCAGCTACGGATTATGTTAACTATTAACAATTAATTCCAGGCAGGCAAAATGAAAAAAGTTCGACATTTACACTGATCGAACTACTGGTGGCTGTGCCCGCCATAGCTGCCCCGCGACGGCGGGGAGCGACGGCGAGAGCAGCTCGATTCACCTTGATTGAGCTGCTCGTGGTGATTGCGATAATTGCGATCCTCGCGGCAATGCTGCTTCCAGCGCTGGCCAATGCCAAGCTCATGGCCATACGGATCAGCTGCGTATCCAACCAGCGTCAGGCGATGGTTGCGATGTCCGGCTACTCGATCGACTTCCTGGATTACCCGTTCAACGCCCCGCCAGGCAGTGCACCGACATACTACTACGATGCTGGACCTTTCGCGCCGGCATGGGACGGCATGGAAGGATATCAGTGCTACTGGCGCAGATATCTGGCAGATAACGGTTACGCCAGTGTCAAAGTGCTAGGATGTGCAAAATCAATTGAACCTGACTGGGACACGCCCACAGGCAACGGCTGGGAAAGCACAGATACCCTCCGGAGTAATCCTCCATTCATCTACTACGGTCCCGGGGTTGATTTGGTACGGTCCGGGTCTTACTGCACTGCCGTCAACGCGCCAACCCGCGTTCCGCGCACGCTGAGAATCTGCACCAAAACCTCGCAACCGCTTCTTTTCGATTCTTGGGTTGGCACTGGTGGAGTGTCCGGCAGCAGATTCCTGCCACATTCACATAAATATTCACACTCATCCAACGGCGAACCTACGTGGTATCCCCGGAAGTATGATCACAATGTCGCATGGAGCGACGGACACGTCACCTCTTACAGCTTGACCGTACCGGCCGGCTTCTACACATTATTCCCGGACCATGACTGGGTGCAATACATCAGCTGGTGACAAATCCACTCTCCCATAATACGGGCCTGCTAATATAAAAAAGGAAACCGGCCCTCCTGCCAGCTTCCAATCTATGATCAAAAAAGGAGTCTTAATCACAAGTGATCTTTACGCTCTTCCTCTCAATTTTCGCCTTTTCCATCTTTGGAAGCGTCACTTTGATGGCTCCTTTTCTGAAGGCCGCCTTTACTTTGTCACAGTCAACTCCCCATGGAATCGTGTAAGTCCTATAGTAGTGCCTGACCGAAAACGTAATATTTTCAAAAAGCACAGTACACAATAGCCCGGATTTATCGATATACTCTGTCGTCAACGCTTTCACTTTGGGAAAAAGTTGATAAATCTGATAAAATCATCTTCTAGTAGTATTTTC
>JANYBI010000073.1 GCA_025360875.1 Lentisphaerota bacterium | reverse complement strand
CAGTTCTAATAGCGACAGGCTTTGGCCTCCCTGCTACCTTGTCACCCTCAAGACTTCATCGAATGTTGTCTCTCCGCCAGCGAAACGGCGGATGGCGTCAGCAACCATAGTGGTCATCCCCTGTTCTATCGCGGCGCGCTGGATATTTTCCTGGCTTGCATTGTTGCGGATGAGGGAGGAAATTTCTGGAGTCACCATGAGTGTTTCGACTACTCCTCTTCTTCCACGGAAGCCCAACATTGCGCATTTTGGACATCCTGCTGCCTTCTTGTAGACATGGGGCAGCGACGACCAGTCAAGACCTCCTGCACGAGCCATGGAGGCCGCTCTTTCAATTGTCTCCTGTGATGGCTCATCAGGTTTTGCGCAATGGGGGCATAGTATCCTTATAAGTCTCAGGCTTAGGAGGAGTTTTATCGTATCGGAAGTAATCCAGGGTTCTCCGGCTATATCGATAAGCCTCCTTATCGCAGCTGCGGCTGAATCGGCATGTATCGTTGAAAGGGTGATGTGGCCGGTAAGTGTGGAATTCTGGAGGAGTTGGAGCTGTTCCCGATCACGTATTTCAGTGTGCATTATGACATCAGGATCAGACCTGAGTGCTGCTCGGGTCGCTTTCGAAAACGTCACGCCTGCATGTACATTTACTCCCACCTGTACAGTTTTCTCAAGCAGATATTCGACAGGATCCTCGATGCTGATAATTTTAAGGCAGTTTCTTTTTTCAAAACTACGGAGAAAGGCATAGAGTACAGTGGTTTTGCCTGATCCAGTAGGGCCCGCCACAATAATCATCCCGTTAGGAAGATTCAAAGCCTTATGGATATTGTCAAGATTTTTCTGGGTGAAATACAATGAATCAATGTCAAGCTTGACAGCGTTCGAATCGAGAATGCGTATTGTGACAGTTTCCCCTATTGTTGATGGAAGGAAGCATACTCGCAGATCAAGAGTTTTTCTGCCAGTGTCGACCTTGACTATGATGCGTCCGTCCTGGGGGTGCTGCCTCTCGTGGAGATCGCATTTCGCCATACTCTTGAATTCATCTATTACAGGCTGGAGGAGCCTGACATCAAATTCCGAGACCGTCCTTAAAACGCCGTCGACGCGGTATCTCAGCAGGACGTGATTGGCCATCAGGTCTCCGGCGACAGGATGCGGAGATATGTGTATGTCGCTGGCCCTCATAGAGTCTCCAAGGCTGATCATCCCTTGGACAATGGACTTCAGCTTCTCTCCGTCAGCGGCTGTGTTCCACCCTTTGACGCCAAGCTCAGCCAGTTTATCGGAAATGGATTTAAGCAGAGGTTCAGGGCTCGATGATAGCTCTATCCTTGGACCTTCGCCTTTGAGGAAACGGTCGAGTTCCTCCTTGTAGAAACGCCACTGGCGTCCGACTTTCATCCCCTTGAGTTTTCCTGATCTGAGCCACCGGTAGAAGGTTGGCCGCGTTGTCTTGAGATGGCTTATCGCCTCATCCATGTCCACGAGCCCGCTTTGATTGCTGTCCTTCATCTGTTCCACGACTTTGCTTTTCATGTTCGTTTTCATACGTGCCTCCTTGTTGACAATCTAAATTATCATAGTGTATCATTGTCACAATGAATAAATATAATAATTGATATTCGGAAGTCAAGTTGAAGTTAGTAAATACTTGGCAAGTAAGACAAGGACAACATGATGTAGCGCAGATCCCCTTTTACTTTTTAGAATTTAATATGCTTCCGATTTGTTTCCTTGGGAATCTGCCGGATGAATCGAAGTCTTCATGAAAGCGCTTGTGTGAAAAGACATTGCAATTGATGCCAGCATCAGAAATATGCCTGAAAAGAATGCGTTGCCCGACACGAAATGTATGATGAATCCATTCACAATATCTTGTCCTTGTATAGGCAAAGGAATGTTTGCCTGTTATACTATGATACTATAACCAACAAACAAGGCGTTTAAAATGATCTATAGAAAACTTGGGAAAACAGGTCTGGCGGTTTCAATCCTTGGATTCGGAGCCATGAGACTTCCGATGAATGGAGAGGGGGAAAACCAGAAGGTCGACAGGGAACTCTCCATCCCGATGATCCACAGGGCATTCAAGTCCGGAGTCAATTATATTGATACTGCGGTGGGCTATTGCAGCAGCGACAGCCAAAGGGTTGTAGGGGATGCTCTCAAAGGCTGGCGCGACAAGATTGTCGTATCCACAAAGAACCCATGCTACGAGATGGATGAGAAGAAATGGTGGAAGAATCTCGAAGACAGCCTGGAGAGACTGAAAGTCGACTATATAGATGTCTACAATCACCATGGGCTCAGCTGGAAAGGCTGGACGGAGACGGTAGAACCGTTCCTGAGCAAGCTGATGACCAAGGCTAAAGACCAGAAGCTGATAAGGCATATCTGCTTTTCTTTCCATGATTCAAATGAAAACCTAATAAAGCTTATCAACACCGGTTATCCGGAGGTGATAACCCTACAGTATAATCTGCTCGACAGAGGCAATGAGGAGGGAATTGCATTAGCCCACGACAGGGGGATAGGCATAGTGGTGATGGGCCCTGTCGGAGGAGGCAGGCTTGGAGTCGCAAGCGAAGTTCTCGAAAAGTTGATTCCCGGAACTGAAAGGGTGCCAGAACTTGCGCTCCGCTTTGTCTTTTCAAATCCCAACGTCTGCACTGCGATATCCGGCATGAGCAACATGATACAGGTGGATGAGAATCTGGAGACAGCCGCAAACACTTCGCCTTTCACGCCAGAGGAGATAAAGGCGATAGGGGAACATCTCATGAAGCTCAAAAAAATGGCCGACCTATATTGCACAGGCTGCAACTACTGTATGCCGTGTCCGAAAGAAGTTGCAATTCCGAAGATCTTCGAACGGTTTAACCGTGGAAGGGTTTACGGGCTCTGGGAGAATGCGAAAAAGGCGTATTCGGACCTGGGAAACGTGCAGTGGGACAAGGGTAACAAGGCTGACTCCTGTATACAATGCGGTGTCTGCGAGGAGAAGTGTCCGCAGAAAATACCCATCCGTAAACATCTTGCTGAAGCGCATAAGAGGCTTTCCTGAGATATCATTATGGTATCATAAACTGAAATTACCTGGAAATTCCTTTAAATCTCCGTTGCATTTAACTTACCGCAATATAAAATAAACACCTTTTGCAAAATACAACTCTAATGATATTTCCTGAGGGATGTGTTCCGGGGATCGGCTTATTAAGAGGGGGAGTGGCTGATGAATAAGGTTGTTTGGGGAAAATTCCTGCAATTCACGCTTGTCGAAATGCTCGTCGTAATGGCAATCCTTTCAGTGTTGATTAGCATGCTTCTGCCAGCGCTCGCCAAGGCCAGGGAGAAGGCGCGGGAGTCCGTCTGCTTGGGCAACCTGAAGCAGATCGGATCCGGCATCGCCTCATATTCCGACGAAAACAACGGATATTCCATCCCTTGCGTTTTTGAGGTTCCTTTGGAAAATTCGTCAAAGTACTACAGCTGGATTGATTACATGTACAACATTTCATCCCTTGTACCTGAAACGGCCAGATGTCCTTCGATGAAGGACGAGGAGTGCTTCGATCCATATGGAGGACAGTCCATCCCGCTGCCGAAGGTCATAACAAAGGCATCATATACGATGAATGTGATCGGGAAAAATTCCTGGGCAGGTGCAGACATAGGCTCTGATCCGGCCCGATCGGTCGGATGGGGATACGACTCATGTACGCCAATCAGTATCAAGAGGGCGAAGGATCTGAGCCTTAAGATATTTATTGTTGATGTCCTCAAGAAAGGACATGGATACAGCATTACCGACAGCGACGCCACGAGAATAGTCCATTTTCTGGAGACAGATCATGGTCCCATGCCGATTGACACCGGGGTTGAACGCAGGGATGTCGGGAATCACCACTTTGGAGGATTCAATGCCCTGTTCGGAGATGGACATGCGGAGACGCTCATGTATTCCGATCCGAGGCAATGGGCTGTCCTGGCAGAATAAATCAATAGGCATTCACGTTGACGCCGCCGCCGGTGTTTATTGAGCCGTTGACAGGTCCCCATCCTGCGTTGGTTGAGACACCGGAGTTGTTTGCGTTTACGCCTGCACCAGGAATAGTATCGCAGCCGGTTAATGAAATCATTGCCGTCGCCAGTAAAATCAGGATAAAAATTTTCATGTCACCCTCCATTGGACTTTTAATTCTGCTTTAAGCGCTTTTTTTTCATTATGAGTAAACTATACTATCTATAATAAATTCATAGAACAGAATAGGCCAATGGAAAATAAATATTTGTTATGGATATTTGCCGGTGAGGCGTCCGGCGACATATATGGTGCGAGACTTGCGGAAGAACTGCGGAAAATGCTGCCTATGGAGGACCTCCGCATTGCAGGAATGGGCGGACATCTCATGCGTGACGCCGGGGTTGAGATCATGGTCGATTCGACCGAGCTCGGAGTAGTCGGGCTCATAGAAGTTTTTGAAAATATCGGTACTTTTGTGAGAATCTTCCAGAACTTGAAGAAACGGGCAATAAAAGAGAGGCCCGACGCAGTAATCCTCATAGATTATCCGGGATTCAACCTGCGCTTTGCCAAGCAGATGCATGACCACGGTATTCCAGTCATCTGGTACATAAGTCCGCAGGTATGGGCCTGGGGTAAGGCAAGGATTCCAAAGCTTGCCAAATACTGTTCTAAAATGATGGTGATATTTCCTTTCGAACCTGATACATACAGGAATACTAGTCTTGACACTGAATTTGTCGGGCATCCGCTGGTGAATATTGTACACAGGAGGAAAAGCACTGATATCCGGAGAGATCCCAATTTGATTCTTCTATTGCCAGGAAGCCGGTTCAATGAGATCAACAGGCTGTTTCTCCCGATGCTTGAAACTGCGATGGCCCTCCACGAAAAGCATCCTGAGATGAGATTTGCTGTTTCCGCGCCGAGGAAGGCGATCTTCGACAGGGTCGGGGAAATCCACAGGAAGTTCTGCGAAGTTCGCAAAGGTGAAAATCTTCCAGAGATAAAAATCTATTCCGGAGAGACTTCACGCTTTTTACAGGAGGCGTCGACAGGACTTGCGGCTTCGGGGACGATTACTGTTGAATCAGCGATAGCCGGACTTCCTCTCGTGGTTGTATACAGGTTGAATCCCATAACATATCTGCTCGGGCGCCTTCTCGTGAAAATTCCATTTTTCACAATGGTGAACCTGATCGCGAAAAAGCGCGTATTTGAGGAATTCCTGCAGGGGGACGTAAATGCTGTCACTCTTTCCGAGGCCATGGAAAAGATACTTCCTGGCGGTTTAAGGCGAGATGAGGTTGAAAAGGACATTGAAAAGGTCGTAGAGGCACTATCTCCAGGCAGTGCCGATGCCAGCAGGAAGGCCGCGGAAGCAGTCATGCAAAAGGTGAGATCATTCTCATCGTCTCTGGAATGAGTCCGGGCAGATCATCGGCAGTAAGCCCCCTGTTGCCATATTTCCCGTTTTCTCCTGCGAGTCCATGTATGAATACAGCACAGATCGAGGCTTCGAAAGTCGATAAGCCCTGGGCAATGAAGGAGCCTATTATTCCGGACAGGACATCGCCGCTGCCAGCAGTCGATAAAGCAGGGGAACCGCTGCTGTTGATAAATATTTTTCTCCCCCTGGCAGCGACAATTGTCCGATGTCCTTTCAGAACGACTGTTGAATGTGTTTTCTCTGCAAGTATGCTTGCCTGGGCAAGCCTGTCCGAGTCCGACATTTTTTCAAGATCCATGCCCTTGAGGAGACGTTTCATTTCCCCCGGATGAGGTGTAAGCACTGAAGGATACATTCTCTTTGTTATTATCTCAGGATTTCTTGAAATTATGTTCAGGGCATCGGCGTCGAATACAATAGGTTTTTCAATTTCCGAGATAAGCGTCAGAAGTTTCTTTATTGAGGTTTCATCGCCGATTCCCGGGCCAACTACGACCGAATCAGCTGCGGTGATGAGGCTGGAGAGCTCAGGAAAGGCGTCAGCTGAAAAGAAGCCTGAGCCGTTGTCGGAGATTTTCCTTTCGATCAGGGAACGCATGAGGAGGGGAGATTGGACACTTTCAGGAACCGATACGGTGACAAGTCCGGCGCCGGAACGCAATGCGGCCTCGGCTGAGAGAAAGGGGGCTCCCCGATATTTTATGCTGCCTCCAATGACAAGGACGTGCCCTCTGCTGCCTTTATGGGAGTTCATGTCCAGCCTTCCAAGAAATTTTTTGACATCGGATTCAAAAATCGCATTGATGTCGGAAGGTATTTTTTCAATTAAAGGGGAAGATATTCCGATATCAACGCAACGAAGTCTTCCACAGAAATCCGGACCACGCCCAGTGAAAAGGCCTCTTTTGGGAAGCCCGATTGTCACCGTCAGATCGGCCCTGATGGCAGGACCTGAAATGGAACCGTCATCGCCGTTCAGTCCTGAAGGTATGTCTAGTGATATTACAGGCTTGGCAGAGGCGTTTACTGTTTCAATCCACTGTTTATAGGGCTGGCGGAGGGCTCCTTTTGTCCCAGTGCCAAGCAATCCGTCCACTATGATGTCGCCATCTAGGAAATCGCCTGCGGCCAGTTCGCTGCGGATTTCGCAGGGTATATCAGATGGGAGCCTGTCGGCGTTCAATTTGGCGTCTCCGGATAGTTCGTCTCTGCGGCAAGCGGAGAATATTTTTATGGGTATTGAAGTTTTAACTGAAAGAAATCTTGCGGCTACGTAGGCGTCTCCTCCATTGTTTCCTTTACCGGCAAGCATGATAATTCTCCTGGCGTGGGAAGGATGGAGGGATGAGATGAAATCCAGAATATGCAAGCCGGCGGCCGTTCCAGCCCTTTCCATGAGAGTTTTTCCGGAAATTCCGGATTCGATGGTGAGCCTGTCAAGTTCATGCATCTGGGCTGAGGTGACAGTTTTCATTTGAAGCTATCTTTCCAGTATGACAGTTGAACTTGCGAAATTCCTCTCATGGCTTATTGAAACATGGATTTTCTTCACCTTTTTCCCGAGGGATGTTTTCGAAGCTGCTCCGGAAAGGGATGTTTTCGGTGCCCCCCTGGCATTGTTTGTGGTATTTATGTCTTTCCAGTTGCACTCGGCGCCGATGCCACAGCCGAGAGCCTTTGAGAGGGCTTCTTTTACGGCCCATCTGCCTGCGAGATATTCAGCTGAGTTTTTCTTGGCGCTAGCTTCCCGGAGTTCGCTTTCGGTGAATATCCTGGAGAGGAATTCGGTGGAATTCTTCTGCAGGAGTTTCCTTATCCTTGAAATTTCAACAATATCTGTTCCCATTCCTGAAATCATATTGTATAATTTTATCCGAGTTATAAATTAAAAGTTTATGTGAAATAAATTACATCTGCTTTAAAATATATGACACTGACTTTTTAAAGCAAATATTTTACAGGGAATTTTTATGCTGAAGAACAGCGAGAGAATAGTGATAACAGGGATAGGACTTACCGCACCGAACGGTAATTCCCTGCCTGAATTTAGGGATAATCTGCTAAATAAGCGGGCCAAGATAGAAAACATTTCTCTTAGATATATCGGAGAGGTGCATGCCGGCGTCTGCCGCTATGATGTCCTTAAATATCAGAACAAAAGGGATGTCAGGACCGGTACCAGGGCAGGTTCAATCTCTATTTTCTGTGCTAACGAGGCCTTTGGCGATGCGGGATTGAAGATAAGCGACGAGAACCGTAGCAGGACAGGTGTCTTCATTGGAATCACGGAACATGGAAATGTTGAGACTGAAAATGAGATTTTCAACATCAGCCAATTCAAATATGACGTGAAGTTCTGGAACCATTACCATAATCCAAGGACAGTAGCCAACAATCCTGCTGGCGAGGTGACCGTCAACATGGGCATAACGGGCCCCCATTACTGTCTTGGAGCGGCATGTGCGGCGGGAAATGCCGGAATAATCCAAGGGGTCCAGCAGCTGCTTCTTGGAGAAGTGGATATTGCGATTGCTGGAGGTGTGTCTGAGAGTATCCACACTTTTGGAATTTTTGCAGGCTTCAAGAGCCAGGGCGCACTTGCCTGGCACAAGGATCCGAACAAGGCCAGCAGGCCGTTTGACAAGGATAGGACGGGGATTGTAGTTTCCGAGGGGGGATGCCTGTATGTTCTGGAAAGGCTTTCTGATGCGAAAAAGCGTGGTGCGAAGATCTATGCCGAGATATCCGGATACGCCATGAATTCAGACGGCACGCATTTTGTGTTGCCCAATCCTGAAAGGCAGGCGGAATGCATGCAGAAAGCCATAAGGAGCGCCGGTCTCCAGCCGGAGGATATTGATCTGGTGAATACTCATGCAACAGGAACCAAGGCGGGGGACATCCAGGAATGCGAGGCTCTGAGAAAAGTTTTCGGGGGAGGGGCAAAATTCCCCTATATCAATAATACAAAGGGTTTCATAGGCCATGCGATGGGGGCGGCCGGTACTCTTGAGCTGGCCGGAAACATCCCTTCTTTCACCGACGGACTTCTACATCCATGCATGAATGTCGATTCCCTGGATCCTGAATGCGAACTTCCAAATCTGCTCCTGGACACGTTCGACACCGGCGGCAGGATTGGGAGCATACTGAACAATTCCTTCGGAATGCTAGGAATAAATTCAGTTCTTATAGTAAAAAGATTTGCAGACTCATAAAACAATGTTAAATTACGTACCCCTCAATATTTATTGTGATAAAAATTCAGGAGTTTGTGATGACCAGAGAAGAGATTTCAGCTGCGATAATAAGCATAATTAATGACATTCTTCCGGAAGGGGACTGTTCAGGAGTGGATCCGGATAAGAAGCTAAGGGATCAGCTTGAACTGGATTCTATGGATTTCCTTGATATTGTGATGGAACTCAGGAAGAAATACGGTATTGAGGTTCCTGAAGCTGACTATCCCCAGCTTGCCACGCTCAGCAGCTGTATAATTTATCTTGAACCTAGGATGAAAAGCCTCTGATTCCAGTCTTAGGATCTGCGTCCCCTTTTTATTTCCCGCCAGTAATCCTTATGTCGGATTTCCGTCTTTTGGCAAGGCATCTTTCAAGTAAAAGCCCTATGTGCAGAAGAAGGATCCTGAGATTGTCCTTGAAAAAGCTGAAATGTGAAATCCTCCCTTTACCCTCAGGATAGGATACCGAAATGTCAATTTCTGAAACATTGTATCCTTTCCATAGGGCTCTGACAATGATTTCGGTTTCAAGCGAGAACCGCGATGAGTCGCATTTGATTTCATTGAAGATATTCACCGGATAAGCCCTGAATCCGCTCTGTGTATCCATAAGCGTTGTTCCAGTTTCAAGCCATATGAGAAAGTTGGAGATCTGCCTGCCGAGTCTGCTGGAGGCAGGTATCTTCTTTGAACTGAAATCCCTGGCCCCTATGACGATATTGCCGCCTCCATTTCTGATCAACTCGGTGAATTTCGCTATTTCCTCGGGGAAATGCTGGCCGTCGGCATCCATGGTGAGCATGAATGCCCCATGATTTTCATAAATATATCTTGCGGCACTCTTGATGGCTTCGGCTTTGCCTAGGTTCTGCTTGTGACAGATAAGGTGGACTGGTTTTTCTGAAAGAAGTTTTTTTAAGTCCTGATCCGTGGAACCATCGTCAACTACGACAATATTCGGACATTCCAAAATACATCTTGATATCAAATCCGGAAGTTTTGTGGAATGGTTGAAGACAGGTATCGCAAGCCAAATTCCTGTGTTTTCCGACATAATAAACCTTTCCAATATGGAGTAATAGGAACTAAACAATTATAAGATAAAAAAAAAATCAATATTTACTTGCAAAAATTGTTCCATGGGGATAATTTTTAAACTGTTTTGTCTGTATAAAGCAAAATATAAGGAAGATTTTCAATGAAAAAGCTCTGCTCCATTGCGCTCTTTCTGTCATCATTTTTTCTCGCCGTTTCCATTTTGATTCCCGAAACATATGCCCAGGGGAACCGTCCTGTGTCTCTCATAAAAGATGCAAGTGTTGACCTTGATGTTGTAAATACGCCTATCTGGAAAGTTATTAATGTCATGGAAAAGGGCGGTATAACAAACAGGAACTGGATTCAGATAGAAGTGAATTTCACAACGGCCGTGTCCAATAAGACTGGAGAAACTTTGGACGATGTTTCTGCCGAATATGAAATTCTTCTTCCTTCGGAGGACGGGAAGAACTATGTGCTATTGTCAGGGAAAGTCACATACTGGGCTTTTTCACTTGATGGCAGCAAGCATCGTCTCCTGGCATTCGTCCCTCCTAGGATAATTGAGAAGTGGTGGGGCCCCTCGAATAAATTGAACAAGACCGAGTTGAAGAAAATAGATGCAAGAGTGTTGTTCAAGTACAACGATGCCGACATCGGGATTGGATACCAGGTTCCCAAACAGGGTACAGCGGCAGCTGTTGCTGAAAAGTTTGCCAAAGCCAAGACGATGCCAAATCTTCCAAGGGAAAAGAATGGGATACAAGGCCAGGATAAGACCCCGTGGGCCTTCCTCAACTATGATTACTATGAGACAGTCAAACAGACCGAATTCGCTAAATAACCTTAACTGAATATTAACTGAATATATATAATATGGCAAAAACAGATACCATTCTTGCGATTGATATAGGGGCTGACAGCGTAAAGCTGGCAGAATTCAGTTATCCGCCTGGCGGGAAGTTTGTTTTGGAGAAATTTGCTTTCGCTGAATATGGCGGAGACCTCAAGGAGGAAGAACTGCTTACGGCCCTGACTGACAAGCTTGCGGCTGTCCTGGACGAACATCATTTCACGGCCAAGAAGGTTCTCATATCCATTTCAGGGCAGTCTACTTTCGTGCGTTTTGTAAAACTTCCTCCGATGGGCGAGAAAGAGGACAGGGTCAAGCAGGTTGTCGAATATGAGGCGAAGCAGAACGTGCCTTTCCCTATTGACGAGGTAGTATGGGACTATCAGCTGATCAGTACTGGTGTCGAGAATGAAATTGAAGTGATGTTTATTGTTGTCAAGGATACTGTTGTCGAAGAACTGACTAATGCTATTGAGAAGTTCGGCAAGGAGATTTCAGTTGTTGATGTCGCTCCTGTCGCCTGTTATAATGCTGCGAGAGCGAATGAGGTAGGCGGAAATGAATGTATCATGATCCTGAACATAGGGTCCAAGTGCTCGAGCCTTGTGTTTATTGACAGCGGACGATTCTTTGTCAGGCCCATCCCTATTGCTGGACATTCCATAACCCAGCAGATAAGCAAGGAATTCGGCATACCGTTCAAGGATGCGGAAGAACTCAAGAAGAAGCACGGGTTTGTCGCATTGGGCGGAGCATACGAGGAACCGGATTCCGAGGTCGCCGCCACAATTTCAAAGATTGTCAGGAACGTCATGACGCGTCTACACGGGGAGTTAAACAGATCTATCAATGTATATCGATCCCAGGAAAAAGGAAACAAGCCGGTAAAGCTTTATCTTTCCGGCGGAAGTTCCGTTATGGCATTTACTCCGAGATTTTTCTCCGACAAACTGAAGATTCCCGTCGAATATTTCAATCCTTTCCAGGTTGTTTCGCTTCCTGATCACATAAATAGGGAGCAGCTTGCTGAAGTGGCCCATATGTTCTCCGAGGTTATTGGTCTCGGATTGAGGCATATTACATCATGCCCCATAGAGATTTCGCTTATTCCAGAGAGGATCAAGAAGATGCAGGAGATAAGGCGCAAGACCCCATATTTCTATGCAAGCGCGGCGTCGTTTGTCCTCTGTCTCGCCCTAATCTATTTCTCTACCGGGAAACAGGAGAAGATCGATGGCAAGAAAGTTATGCTTGCCAAGAGCATTGTCGAGTCTACTGAAAAGCTCAAGGACGAAGTGAACAATGCGGGAAAGAAGAAGGATTCGCTGATGAGTGAGCTCAGGGATGCCCAGAATATTATTTCCGGAAGAGGTAACTGGATAAATATCCTGAATGAACTCCAGGCTAAGGTTCCGGACAACATGTGGCTTATAAGCGTTGCCCCTGGAACTGGAGCTGGAGCTGCCATATCCGCCGCCACTGACGCTCCACAAGAAGAAAACAAGGATAAACCGATGTTCCCGATATTCGCTAAAAGAGGCAAGACTGCAGCTGTGGATTCCGGCAAGGTTGAATGGATTGACTTTGAAGGATATTTCTTCGGAGCAACCGCCGAAATAGACAGCTTTAAGAAAAGGCTCCTGACGACATCGGTGTTCACAGAGAAGCCTGCTGAACTCCTTACTAGGGAATTTCAGCCTCCCAAGGATGAAAAAAACAATTTTTCAACGTTTAAGATGTCAATAAAATTAAAAACATCATTCAATAAATAGCCATTATGGAAATAATAAAAAGAAATATAGTGCTGTTCGTTGTCATTGGAATCTCCCTGCTGGTTTCAATAGTCCTGGTGTTTTTAGTCGTCCAGGCGTCCATGACATTGAAAAATCATCAGGCGGAACTTGTTGTGCAGAAGGACAAGATTAAGAAACTCATTGAGGAGAAACCTGCTCCCCTAAAAGGGAATCTCGATGCCATAAGTTCAGATATCACAATGGCTCAGCAGAAGGTGAATGAGATACATTTGCTGTTCGGTAAGCCTTACAGGGCCGCCATTCAGGCGTTCGCTGAGGCATTGGGAGTCAGTGAAAATACCCTTTACACCAAATGGCGTGCTTCATATGAAAAGGAGAAGAAGATCGGGTCTGTCGAACAGATTTTCCTGAAATTCATGGGAGATGTATTAAATGATGGGAAGCCAAAAGCCGAGGTAAAGGTTGCAAAGAAAGTCGAAGGAGAAGCGAAAAAGCCTGATACAGGTACCAAGAAGGAAGATAAGGCCGACGCAGACGCCAAGAAGGCGGAAGCAGACGCACAGAAAGCTGACGCGGATGCCAAAAAGGCGGAAGCGGAAGCCCAGAAGGTAGAGGAGGATTCAACGAAAGTCGAGGCCGCCGTTGCTGCTTTTAAATCTACTTTTGAGGCACATACACTCGAGGAACTGGATCAGGAAAACCTAATCCTTCTGATAATTGAGGGACTTGGGCTTTCGAGAACCATGAGCCCTGAAGTCTGCACAGCATATGTTTCAAACATGGACGCCAAGCTCAACAGCTTTGTGAAGTCTTCTGATAATAATACCGCGCCGATGGTCATCCCTGATAAGACTTCAATGTTTACGGTTATCAAGGGAATGCCACAGCCTGAACGCATCCCCCTGATTCTCAAGCATTATAAGATGATTGAGGATCTCGTTTACAGGATGAAGGGGACAAGTATAAGAGGGATAGTTTCCTTGACGGCACAGAGCCTTGATGGAGTTGAAAGCCGTGGATTCTTGACCTTGACTTATAAAATACAGATAGTTGGTTCGATGAATTCCATAAGGGATTTCATTAACAATCTACAGGACGCATACAAGGAAAACAGAGTTTATATAGTAAAAGATTTGGTACTTAAGAAACTTGTGGATGAGATGAAAAATCTGACTGCTACTGCGACAACGGGTGCTAATGCTACCACTCCCGTTGCCGCAACTGCAACCTTGCCGGCGGGGCGACCGGGAATCCCTACTGCTTCCGAAAAGGCTGAAAAGGCGAAGAAGGATGAGGCTTATGGCGCCCCGGTTATCGGTTCTTCGTCAGATGTTGTTGCCGACTTGAAGATTGACTATGTGATATACATTGCTGATGAAATTAAAAAAAGGTGAATATGGAATTCTTAAAGAAACATTATGAAAAAATTATACTGGCGACTTTTCTGCTGGTATTTATTGTTTCACTGGTTCTTCTGATTTTCGCACTCAGCAAATCCATGGATATCAAAGAGGAGGATTTGAAGTTTCCGGTAAAGCAGCCTGATTACAAGAAGATTAATGCTGAAGACATAAACTACAAGAAAGTCCTGGAATCTGAAAAAAGATGGCTTGCATGTGCTCCAAGAACAGAAGGAGACAAGGACTTTACCGATCTTTTGGCTTCTTACCAGGTTGCACGATGTCCAAATACCGAATGCCAGAGGCTTATTTCCCGTTTATGTTTTGTCGAAGGAGGAGTCTGTCCCCTGTGTAAGTTCGCCCTTCATGCTCCAACCGGAGTGGGTGGTGGTCCTTTAGGGCCCAAGGATTCAAATGATAACGGAATCCCCGATGATGTTGAGAAGGAAGCCGGTTTAAATCCAAATGACCTTGATAGCGGAAACCAGTCTGATGCCAGCGGTTTCACATATCTTGAGAAATTCAGGGCAGGTTGCAGTCTCAAGGATCCGAAATCACATCCTCCATTTGCAAAAAAAATATATCTCACAAGCATTAAAAAGAATATGCTTCCGATTGTCCTGATTAAAGTTACAGCGCACGGGGATGACATCAAGACATGGACTATCCAAATGGACGAAACTGTCGCTGGTGGCACCAAGACAAGATTCTACAAGGTTGGAGCGGTTCTCAATCTGAATGACAGGAAATATGTGATTAAGGACATAAAGTCCGAGATCAAGGAGGAGGCTGTTGGCAAGAAGGGGATGGATATCGTCAAGAAGACAGTATATAGCATCGTAATCCAGGAAGAAGGTGACTCTCCGATAACAGCCGTTGAAAAACAGAAGGTCTGGGAATCTAAAGAGACGGCCAAGCTTGTATTCTCTTCCGACAACAAGGATATAAATAAGGACTTTACATTGGCTGTCAATGAGACATTTTCTTTAGGGGATGCCAAGACAGGGGAGGAAAAATATTTGGTGAAAAGCGTATCCAGCGCAAATAACAAAGTTATCCTTGTCAGGCAAAGCGACAATACTGAATATGAAATCTCCATGAGTGATGAACCCTCTAAGAAGGAAGATGTCCCGGATGCTGAGAGGAACCCCATGATGCCTCCTGCAGGAGTGACACCGCCTGGAACGACGAAACCAGCGACACCTGGAACGAAACCAACTATGCCTCCTGGAATGAAAATGCCAGCTGGAATGCCGCCCGGAATGCCTCCTGGAATGCAACCGGGAATGCCGCCAATGGAGCCAAGAAACAAATAAATAAATTCTATATATTACGGAGGAGTTTCCTATGATAAGATTCAGATTGATTTTGCTGATAGCATGTTTATCGCTCCAGGCGTTTCTGG
>JANYBI010000046.1 GCA_025360875.1 Lentisphaerota bacterium | reverse complement strand
TCAACGGACCGGTGATGTTCGTCGCAGCCGCCGAAGAAACAGGTGAAAACCTCATCAACGGCCGCGGTGACGCCTACTGCGGAATGCTCAATGCCTCCTACAATCTCGGACTCCGCAAGATCAAGGCGTACATTCCCGAATATCCGGTCGGAACTCCTGATGAAGTCGCGGACATGATCAAGGGTTTCATTCCGGTCGCAAGAATCCTTGTCGCACTGAAGAAGCTCAAGATATTCGCGTTTGGTCCGCGTCCCCAGGACTTCCTCGCGTGCAACGCCCCGATCAAGCCTCTCTATGATATCGGCGTTGAAGTGATGGAGAACAGCGAACTGGACCTCTACGATGTTTTCCGGTCGGCGGAAGGCAATCCCAAGATCAAGAAAGTTGCCGCCGAGATGGCGCAGGAACTGGGCAAAGGTAACCCATATCCGGATCTGCTTGCGAAACTCGCACAGTACGAAGTCGGGCTCACGAAGTTCATGGCTGACAACCTTGGAGCATCCCAGTACGGCATTTTTGCGAACAAGTGCTGGCCGTCATTCGAAAAATATTTCGGATTCGTGCCGTGCTACATCAACTCCCGGCTTGCCTCAAAGGGCATTCCCGTATCATGCGAAGTCGACATCTACGGCGCCCTGAGCGAATACATCGCTACCTGCGCCACGGAACATCCGGCAACATTGCTTGATATCAACAACACGGTTCCGCGCGACATGTATGAGAAGGCCGGCAAGAAGGTGGCGGGATACCAACCCAATGACCTGTTCATGGGATTCCATTGTGGAAACACCTGTTCGGAATGTCTTGCAGGCTGCAGCCTGAAATACCAGCTCATCATGCACAGGCTCATGGAACCCGGCAAGGATCCGAACATCACTAGGGGTACGCTCGAAGGTAGGATTAAGCCGGGAGATGTCACTCTCTTCCGTCTGCAGTCCACTGCTGACACCTCGCTGAAATCATATATCGCAGAGGGCGAAGTCCTCGATGTCGATCCGAAATCATTCGGTGGAATCGGAATTTTCGCCGTGAAGGAGATGGGCAGGTTCTACCGCCATGTCCTTATCGAGCAGAGGTTCCCGCACCATGGCGCGATCGCGTTCAAGCATTCAGGCAAGACCCTGTATGATGCGATGAAGATCCTTGGGCTCTGCAACTGCAGCATATATTACAATCAGCCGAAGGGTGTCCGCTATTGCGGCGAGAACCCGTTTTAAATGTAGCACAGGCATCTTGCCTGTGTTTCTTTAAATGTGGCATAGGACTGTGTCCTGTGCCACATCGCATTTTTATATTGAGCGACAGAAACAGCTTGTCGCACTTTTGGAGTGTGGCGTGTAAGCGCCGCTTTGCAATTCTAAAGCGCTGCTGACACAGCGCACTCCTAAAGATGCTTCGCATCAATGACAATTTTATCATGATGTTACTAGACAGGTAAGGGAATGGGAAATACGAGAGTATCTTTAAAGGGAATTGCAGGCCATCTTTTTGTCCTTGTCCTTTTCCTGGCCGTTTTCGCGTGTTCGCTCGCGATGAGGACCTTTGTCTTTAAGCGGGAAGAGGCCCGCATAGGCAACTGCTACAGCAATTACAAGGATGAGCTTCCTTTGCCTTCTACCGGACCTTTCATACCGTTCTTCGTGGAAAGTTCGATCATGTACGCATATTCCGCGGATGTCGCATACGGGAAAGGAATTCCTTCCTATGACCGCCTGCTTCCGACAAACAAGAATGTGAAGGTCGTGGAGCAGGATACTGTCGGACTTGAATATTTCCTGGGGTACGGTTACAGGATCAAGAACATGATTTCCCCTTCGCCAGAAATTGGCCAGAAGGACCAGGTCTACGAGGATAATCCGTATTTCACCAACTGGGCGCGTTCTCAGATCCGGTTTTGGGCAAGTACGATTTCGGCGCTGATCTTCCTCCTGCTCATAGTTCTGCGGTGCCCATGGAAACTGGCGCTTGCAGGCGGACTTCTCCATGCCGTCTCTCCGGCGGGAATAGCGAGATACACGGGCCAGGATATCGTAAGAGGTGAATTCTGTATGCCCTTCATAATTCTTGCGCTTGTGATCGCGTTCTGGTATCTGGGACGTCCGTCAAGGTTGAAGCTGATCCTTTTTGGAATTACCGCCTTTGTAGCCATATCGACCTGGGACATGTGCCAGATATTTTTCGGAGTATGGGGCATTTCCGAGATATTCAGGCTGATCATCGGCGGAAGACCGAGCGCGAGGAGGATGAACATCTGGATAGCGATATTCATTGCAGTGCTTGCCGCTTCGGTACTGATCCCGTACCACAGGGTTCACAGGCTTTTCTTCTCACCTCTTGTGCTGGTGATTATTCCGGCGGTCATAATCGCGTCTTCAGGGGAATTCAGGTTGTCGTACCTGAAAAGATTCGGTGTACTTGCGATTACCATCGCTGTAACAGTTTTTGCCTGGTGGGGGATAAGCAAGATGAGCAGTTTCTCCGACAGCTACGGCCATTTCGGGAAGCTCCTGGTGGCAAAACTGCAGTTCATGAACGTCAAGCCTGCGGATCCGCTCCTCCTGAATTTCGACGCCCGGATACTTTGGACACCGGCGATGCATTCTGCCGACATGCGGATACTCAGGGAGTTTTTTCCGTTTGCGATTTACGCAGCTCCTTTCCTGTTGATCCTCGGACTGTTCCTGAAGAAACATAGGAGACGGCTGTTCATGACGGATATGCCGAGACTGTATTTCCCGCTGTTCATGACGGTGTTCTATTTCACGGCCTTCATCTTCATTGTCAGATACCATTCGTTTGCGATTGTGTTCCTGAGCGTCTTGCTTCCGCTGATTTTCCATGACTGGCTGAGGAATATCAAGCACCGTGGATTGCAGTTTGTTTTCATGTGGGGCGGACTGATCGGGATATTCCTGCTGGCTGTTATCTCGCTGATACCGAAGCATGGGTTTGTTATTTCAAGCAGCCTCTGGATTGTAGCAGCCGTTCTTCTTACCGTGTTTGCAGTATGCGGCACCGGGGTTGTCATTGCCCTGAAGAAATATTTGCCCGGCAGGACGGCAATCTTTGAAAAAGTGGCGGTATGCTGCTTCCTGGGCCTCGTGATCTTCGTGGAATTTGCCCAGACATTCTGCCTGGTCAGGAATTACGACAACTATTATCTGCCCGAGACGGCAGGACTGATGAAATGGATGAGGGCCGAAGGTGTCGAGAACGAAGTCTACATGGCTGATTTCGGACTGTCGCCGCTGCTCAAGGCATACTGTCATGCGGCAGTGATACTCCAGCCGAAATTCGAACTTGGCGAGACCAGGAAGAACGTCGAACAATATATGAATGAGATATTCCATGGCACTGAACGGAATTTCAGCAAATTCTGTGTCGACAAGGGTGCCAGATATTATATTTTCGACAGGGGACATGCCGGCGACATGACGATTTATTCTTCAAGATACTGCGCGGCGGCGATGAAGATCAAAGTCGATTCTCCTGTCAACCTTATGTACGCTCCGCAGAACCGGGACAAATTGAAATGGTTCTATGAGATCGAACCGCCGCCCGGAATGAAGTTCGTAAGCAGCAAGTATGTCGTGTTCAAGATAATCTCCGAGGAGGACCGCCGTAATGCGCAGCAATGGGTAAAGGATGCCCAGCAGGCGATCAATACCGGTAACTTCCCGATGGCGAGCAGGCTTGCCAAAGCCGCGGCATACGCCGATCCGATTGCCCCGAACGTAAGGATCCTGTACGCCCATGTCTTCGGGAAAGTCCCGGATGTAAGACTGAGGGGATTCTAGAAGACTGGATTATTGGATGAATGAATGGGCAGGTGGGCAGTGAGTAACTTGGAGCATCTTACGTTTCAACCAAAAGATTTTAACCACAGAACACACAGATCACACGGAAAATGACAACCATCCCGATGCTTATGCTGGAATCGGGATAGACTCCACACACGAATGACACGAAAAATACAATTGTTAAGGTTTTGCTTCTCGAAAACTTAACAACAATCTCTGAAATTAACGTGCAAAAAGAACACTAAAATGACGGATAGTATTACGAAATTCAATACTGGAAAACCGAGTGACTAACAATAAGCTCAGGAAATGGGATCGACGGGAGAGTTGGCTGAAGTTTTTTTAGAAGATGATTTAAGCTGGTATATGTAATTCTTGCTCTTAGTGGAATAGAAAATGAAAACGAAAAAAGCACCCATGGAAATACCAACCGCAGGTGCCATCCAATAAGGTGGTTCTGGCAGACAAAATGAAAGACTCATAGTTCGATGTATGGTCTTTCCATTTTCCGAATCCGTAACAACTTCAACAGACGTAGATTTCAAATTCTCAATCATGGATGTCATGTTTCTACCGGCAAAGTCTGTTAGAAGGCAGCCTATCATAAAAACGATTGATAGCACAATGCAATTGACAAGATGTTTTCTCTTCCTGTTAAGGGCAAATTGAGAGCCGTAATAAGCCGACGAGATTGAGAGAGCGCTTAAAACCACAAGCATTATCGCGATTGGGATAAAAGCTTCAGGTTTGTTGAATTCTGACATGTCGTTCCATTGTTAATGTTCTGTTTCAGGTATTGAAAAATATACCTTGAAGACTTCTTATACAAGGGAAACAGAAAATTGTCCGCAGACCTGATAAAGTTCAGATATTTCAAAGTGAAAGGCTATGGATATTATAATGGAAAACACGAGAGAGCACCGGATAACTGAACATCACAACAAGCCCCGGCTGGACAGGATGCATAAGGATGAGATCAACGAGCAGCCGATAGGAAGGTATGAGGGACCGATACGCCTGATCCGTTCCGCAGACGAAGTGCCGGAGGCTGTTTGTATCCTTGAAAAGGAAGCCGTTCTCGGATTCGACACCGAGACGAAACCCGCTTTCAGAGTAGGGGAAAGCTACCCGCCGGCTATTCTGCAGCTTGCCGGAGCAAATGAAGTATTCATATTCCAGCTGAAATTCCTAGGTCTGCCCCGCCAACTCATATCTATCCTTGAGAATCCAAATATTATCAAGGCAGGTGTTTCATTGGAATATGATGTCAGGGAACTCAGGAAGATGGCTCAATTCGAACCTGCAGGCTTCTTGGATATCGGAAATCTTGCCAAGACGAAAGGCATCCAGAATCACGGCTTGCGCGGACTTGCCGCCGTCATGCTGGGATTCCGGATCACCAAAGGCGCCAAGACTTCAAACTGGAACGCAAATGATTTGTCTCCTGCGCAGATAAGATATGCGGCCACGGATGCCTGGGTCGGCCGGGAACTGTACGGGAAGATTACGGATTTCTAAGGAAGTGTAACTGGAAACTTGAAACTGGAAATTTGAGATTTTTATGGAGCGCCGACGTCTCGCCGGCAATTTCTTCTTGCGAATTGAAATTTGACACTGGAAATCAAGAACAGCCCTCACGGGCTTGACTACGAGCAAATATCGAGAAGTTGCTGGAGATATAATCAGATTTCAATAACTTTCGCACTCCCGAACTTTCGCATTCCCGAACTTCCTCAGAACTCTTTCCTCAGGTGCGAAGGTTGGATGCCGAGTTCCTCGCGGTATTTCGCGACTGTGCGGCGTGCGACCTTGAGACCGTCCTTCAG
>JANYBI010000778.1 GCA_025360875.1 Lentisphaerota bacterium | reverse complement strand
TTACTTCAAGTGGCCCGCTTGAAGTCAATATATCCGCGCTGGACATCCGTGAACGCGAGCTGGACGCTGATCCTCTGTCCGACATCGACTCCCTGTGCACCGCTTATGAGCCTGCCTTCAACGGCGGGATGCAGTATGCGGACCCATGTGCCCTTGTCCGCGGCGCCCGTGACGATCCCGTCGAAACGTTCCCCGATCCTTTTTTCCAAAAATATCGCTGCGGCAGATTTGGCGACTTGTCGTTCGACCTTTTTCGCAGCATTCTCCTTGTCCGTGCAGCGCTTCGCAAGATAGTCGAGTTCCTCGTTGGTGTATGGCATGGCAGCTCCGCAAAGCGCCGCTTTCAGAAGACGATGCGTGATGATGTCGGGATAACGTCTGTTCGGGGCTGTTGTATGGGTGTAGTCCTTCACTGCCAGCGCGAAATGCCCTTCGGCGGCCGTTCCCGGAATTTCGACGACATATTCGCCGGGACCTAGGAGCTTGATAATGCTCAGGGACAAGTCCGGAAACCTGAGCGGGTCTGCGGATTTCGCAGCAATGAGGAATTTCTCCAATGCCTTTGAATCAGGTTCAGCAGGAAGACTGCATCCTTTCTCAGCGGCGAGATCGACAATCCTTTCCCAACGTTTCGGTGTCCTGACAACTCGCCGTATCGACGGGAGTTTCCTGGAGGCCAGGAATCTGGCGGAACAACCGTTGGCAGCGACCATGAAATCTTCAATCAGATCCTTTGCCCTGTTGCTCTTTTCAGGTTCCATGTCGTTGAATTTGCCGTTTTCATACCTGGGGCGTATCTCTCCGGTCTCGAGATCGAGTGCGCCAAGTTCCTGCCGGAGAGCTTTCAGCTTCTGTGCGACATTGTCCTGGAGCCGGAGATTCTCTTCGAGCCCCTTGACATTCCCTATCCCGACCGGCATCGGGCCTGTCCCTTCAAGCCAGGTGGCTACGCTGTTGTATGCGAGTTTCGCATAATTTCTCACAAGCGCCCTGTAGATGTCGGAACTTCCGATGGTCCCGTTCCCCTGGATGGTCATTTCGATTACGATTGAACATCTCTCAACATCGGGATTCAGGGAGCTCAGATCAGTTGACAGTTTTTCGGGCAGCATCGGAAATATTTCCGCGACAGTGTATACCGAAGTCGTATTGTGCTGGGCGTGCAGGTCGATAGCTGATTGTTTTTTCACCAGTGCGTCAACATCGGCAATGGCGATAAAGATCTTTACATTTCCGTCGGGCATTTTATCGGCATATGTAAGCTGGTCAAGATCGCGGGAGGAATCATTGTCGATGGAACACCATATGAGGTTCCTGAGATCGCGGACGGAAGGATCAGTCTTGATGGCAGGGGTACGGATAGTGTCCAGTTCCTTAAGTACCTGCGGTGGAAAATCCGGCGCAAGTCCTCTTTCGAGCATTACCCGATGTGCTATGTCCTGCAATATCGCGCTTTGTCTGTCAATAGTATTTGCCATTGGAACTCCTTGTTGGCTCTGGTTAATCAGTTGTTAACCTACCTTCGCCTTTGTAAGATTCAAAAGAGCTTCCATTAAAGGAGAAACAATAAAAAAGGCCGGGCATGTACCCGGCCGATTTCTTAGGAGTTGGAAAGTGACTATTTATCGTCTCCTTTGTAGGCGAAATCCCAAGGATTGAAGATATAAGACAAGCTAAAGCTTGGACTCCAACATTTGCTCGATATTATACGGTTAAATTGGAAATAGCCGTTGGAGTACAAGCTTCAGCTTGCGTAATTTATTGAATGCTAAGAGAAACTAGAGTTTGTTCTTCAACTGGCAAGTTCCCGGATCAACCGGTCTTCTTATTTTTATAATCGTCTCTAACAGTACTTTTCCTTTTGAATAAGACAAGGAGAAGTAAATATGGTTGATTATCAATAAAAAAGGCCGGAATCTCCAGCCTTTTTTTATTTATATGATAATAATCCTTCAGTTTTGAGAGCTGTTGCCAGCATTGGCTGATTTTTTCGTAGCGCGGTGCTCTTTGATCTTCTCCTTGATTTTTTCAGGCAGCGCGTTCTTGAGGGCTTCCCTGGCAGCCTTGACCTTCTCGTGGGCCGTCTTGACAGCATTCTTGTCCTTGGCGTTTACAGCGCTCTTCAGATTGTTGAGGGCATCTTCAAGAGCCTGTATGGCGTTGACGATGTCAGTCTTTCCGGCGCTGGCGGCCTTGGCCTTGTGCGCTTCCAGCTTCTTGATGCGCTCATCGATCTTGGCGGCAATCTTTTCAGGATCGAAGTGCCTCTTGGCAACCCCCGTGTTCCCGGTTTCAGTTCCTTGCGTTGTCCCGTTTGCGGTTTCCGCTGCCGCTGGAAGAATGTAGCCCAGCATGCAAATCCCGATTACTGCGATTAGCTTTTTCATTTTCACGTCTCCTTTTTTTGATTTTGTCTCTTTTATTGCTCTTTCTATCCAGTACTACACGCGTGAAAGCAGGAACCTTTCACGCAAAGATAAGATTTTTGAAAAAATCTTTTATAATGCCCAGTTTGATATATATTTTTCCTGAAACAGGGAAAATATCCATGGAAGAAAATTCCACATATAAGACGAGGGTGACGCTTCTCCAGAAGCTGAAAGACAATCACGACGATGCGGCATGGGCTGACTTTGCCTACTATTACCGGAACTACATCTTCAACATTGCCAGAAGAATGAACCTGGGGCATGACGACGCCAACGAAATTGTGCAGCTGGTGCTCCTCAAGTCATGGAACAAGCTTTCCGAATTCAAATATGATTCTGAAAAAGGCCGTTTCAGGGGCTGGCTTTGCCGGGTTACCGGAAATGAGATCAGAAACTACTACCGGGACCAGAAGAAACGGTATGTCTCGATCGAGGAGTTCAAGACGGAGGATGGACGCAACACGCTCGAACAGTTCACCGAACCGGAAATCGACAAGATTGCCGAAGAGGAATGGGAAGATTATGTTCCGAAGCTTGCCTGGAAGAACATACAGGGTAGTTTCGAAGATAATGCCAGGAAGACATACGAGATGTTCCTGGAGGGCAAGTCCCCGGAGGAGATCGCCAGCAAACTCGGCATTTCAAAAAATACCGTCTATGTCCACAAGAACCGTATCAAGGAAAAACTCCTCCCTGAAATCAAAAGGCTCAAGGTCGAGCTGGGGTGAATTTCGCGCTGGCTTGACGCCAGCGTGAAATTCACATAAAAATCCAATTCAAAAATGCGTAATACTTCAGATTGCACAGAGTTTGATCTTGAACCTGAACACGGCATCATCTTCGAACCACAGCGGGAAATTCGTCGGGTACATGTTGTTGTACAGGCAGAAATGCATGCCGCCGCGCATGTCAGGCTGCGAACCGTCGAATTCCAGAAGCCTAGGCCTGCCAGGTGCGACGATTGCCGCATCAAGGCTGTCTATGCGGATCTCCTTTTTCCCGTTCCTGAACATGATTCCTGGAAAGACGCCATGAAGATTGCGCTGTCCGTCATGGACCACTTCGAGCGGTGACACTTCCCGTCCCATCTTCAGGAGTCGCCACGATTTCACGTTAGGTACAGGTGGCTGAAATGAAAACCAGAAAGCCTCGGTAATTCTTGATGCAGGTTTTTCCTTCCAGGTAAGACGCACATCGATCTCGTTTTCATTGAACGAATATTCAACCCATATCTCCTCAGGCGCCCCATATTTCCTGCGCGTCTCCAATGGCAGTTCAAGTTTAAGCGCTATGCAGTTGCCGTCAATCCACGCACTTTTCAGGGACGGTTTGTAAGTTTTCTTTCTGACCTTTGTCATTTCCATTCCCGGCTTGATAAGATCAGGAATCGCCCAGTTCCAATGGTCCTTCATGTTGACAGCATATTGTTTCAGATATCTCCTGAAATCGGCATCGCCGAATATCTGGTATGAGAAAAGCCCGATAGGATTTCCTTTTTTTGCCAGGGTGATTCCGGAACCGGAATTGAGAAGCTTGACAAGAGAGCCGTTCCTCCTGTCGATTCCAATATTCCATGAGCCGATCTTAAATTCATAGGGAATACTGAGCTTTTCCATGCGTTGGATGTCGGGTTTAACGGCTTTCAGTTCATCTAAAATCTTTTCTGTCTCTTTCCTGAGCAGTGAATTTTTCAATACTTCTATTCCGTTATCAACATATCTACGCTGTTCCTGCCAGGACTTCTCGACTTTTGAATAAGACTGCTCCATGTCGTGCGCCTTCCTGAAATCCATAGTCCATGCGTATTTCGCAGGAACATCAAGTCTGACCTTGTCGCGTCTCCGGGCGGCTTCAAACTTTTTCCTGTCATAGTTGAAATAATCCGCCAGATGGCTTTTTATATCGACTCCCCATGTGTGTTCAGGAACAGGCAGGATACATCTGCGCGTCTGGAAGATCGTCCTGGCGAGTTTCTTCTGCGGTTCATGAGCGGCAAGGACACGGCAAAGTGCCCGGAAACGCGAAGTCTTAACCGGATCACTTCCTGTCCCGTGTATCCACGTGTCCCCGATCTCAGCCTGTATGACAGGCAGACCTGAGCGGGCACGTTCCAGCTTCAAGGCAAAACCGTCCAGCGTCGAGGCATTGACTTCCGCACCCGGGAATTTCTTGCGCAGATGTGAAAGCTGCTCGCGGATCTGCTTTGAGGACTGCGGACCGTTATTGTCGCCGGTATGTGCGAAAGCAAGCGCCGCGTCAAGTCCCTTGACCAAGGCAACATCTCCATAGCTGGATTTGTGGTACATCACGATGATTTCTTTTTTGGTTTCCGGACAGCGCCAGCGGAAAAGATCAGGGACGTCTGGCGGTGTTGATGCCGGATTTACGCCGATATGCAGGAACTTCACGCCTGTTTCCGAAAGGAGAGGGATGATTGCGCGGGCGTGTCCGGTAACGTCTGTCATTTTTCCGGCGACAGTCTTTTTCCCGAAACGGGCATCCATGGCTTTCGATAAGCCAAGCCCGAATTTGAACATCGGAGCGTCCATGTATTCAGAATGGCTTGTGAACGGCAGTGCATGCCAGCGGATATCACCTGATGCGATGGCATCTTCCATTTTCTTCCGTGCCTTCCGAGATGAATGTTCGAGATATTCGTAGATCAGCCAGCTGCCGGTAGTCCAGATGAAACGGTCATCCGATCCTGATTCGCGCATTTCTTCAGCCACACGGATGGCGGCCGGGATGAAGTTCTCAAAGTAACGTTCCACTACGTTTGCCGCGAGATCGGTAAAGCCTATGTCAAGATGAGTCTTGAAAATCACATGTACCTGTTTAATGTCGGCAGAAGCTTTCATATCCTGAAATTATCTCCTATATTTTAATGTGCAGAGTCAAAGTGTATTCCGAGTTCCGACAATACTGGACACGCCGCGCCTTCCATTATCCGCAGCCGTATTTTCCTGGTGGAAAACTTCGCGCCACGCACTAGACGGCGCGAACCGACTGCCCGGCATCTGGCATATTCCTGCCATTGCCCATCTTTGTCCACGTCGATGGCAAACTGATCGATACGCTGCCCCAATG
>JANYBI010000776.1 GCA_025360875.1 Lentisphaerota bacterium | reverse complement strand
GCTTGAAATTGAAACTCTCAGCCCCCTTTACATCCTTGCTCCCGGCGAGGAAATCATCCATGACGAGGAATGGGAAGGCAAAGACGGTATCGGCGAGATCAACACAGAAAAGGATGCAGCTAAATATTTCAAGGGATAATTCCTCGGAAATATATTCTGCGCCCTGCAGTTACTTCCTCGGCTTCAGCCCTCGTGTTGCAGGGACTTCCATTGGGTTGTCCGGCCAGAAGTGCTTGGGATAACGTCCCTTCAGGTCTTTCTTCACCAGCTGGTACGAACTCGACCAGAAGCCTGGCAGGTCCGATGTGATCTGGACAGGACGCATGGATGGCGAGAGAATTTTGATGATGACCGGAATTTTCCCAGCACATACGCATGGATGCGCACTCGTACCGAAAAGTTCCTGTACCCTTACCGAAAGGACAGGGGTTTCCCCTTCCATGTAATCAAGCCGCATCATCGAACCGCTCGAAACTTTCAAATGCATCGGCGCAAATTTCTCCAGCAGTTCCTTCTGTTTCCAATCGAGCTGGGCCTTGAGCGCCTCCGCTAAATTTATTTTCCCGAAATCCGCAGCACGCCTTATTCCTCCAAGAAAAGGCAGCAGCCATTCTTCAAGGTTTTCAAGAAGTGCATTGTCTGACATGTCTGGCCAATCATCATTTTTTGCTGTCTTTGAAACAAGCCCGATTCTGCGTCTCAAATTCTCAGATTCCTTGTCCCATGGCAAAATAGCCAATCCACGCTTCCTTATGCCAAATAAGATCGCATTCGCGATTTTATTTCTATCAGGATTTTTCAGAGGATACTCTTCAAGGATAATTTCGCCGAACATCCTGCGCCCGACCGCATCAACACCTGTATCCCTGTCGTTCCATTCAATGAGCTCAGTCTTCCTGATCAAGTCGGCGAAATTATGTTCAAGATCCTTCAAGCCGATAGGAGCCGCCAAAAAAATCCTGGCGTCCTTGTCCTTGTCGTCAAGTTCGGCAATTGTCAGGAATTCCTCGTTTGATATCGGCTCATGGTTTGCGAACTTCGCAGCACGGCCATTTGAAAGCAGATAGATCGGCTCCTCCCCTGCCCTGCGCTTGGCGATCCTGTCCGGATACGCGAACCCAAGAACAAGTCCTGTTCTCGCCGAATCACACTGCTTGAAAGGAATCCCCGTCCTCCTCCTGAATTCATCTGCGAAATTCTTCACGCGCCACCTGACATAATCGTCCACATGATGATCTCCCGAACTTCTCCTCAGCTCGTCAAGCCGCAGCCTCAGATCCGAATCCCTGGCAGCAGTCTTGAATCTTATGAGATCCCTCTCATCGAGCAACGCGGCAATGTCACACGCCAGGCTTCCAAGACCCATTTGCGCGCTTCGGATGATCATGTTAGCCAGACGCGGATGCGTTCCGGCCGCGAGCATTTTCCTGCCATGCGCAGTTATCTTCCCCTTTTCATCGACAGCTCCAAGCTCTTTCAGCAGTTCGACGGACTGTGCGAACTTCGCAGCAGGCGGAACGTCCAGCCATTTCAAATATTCCAGAGATTTAGTCCCACCCCATTCAGCAAGGGAAAGTGCGAGATCCGCAAGATCCGTCTCGAGAATTTCCGGTACGTCATACTCAGGCATCATTGAGGTTTCGTTCTCGCCCCATAGTCTGTAACACTTGCCAGGAGCAGTCCTGCCAGCACGTCCGCGGCGCTGGTCCGCCGAAGCACGGCTCACCCTCACAGTTTCCAGATGCGACATGCCTGTCGTCGGATCAAATATGGATTTCCTCGATAGACCCGAATCTATCACAACGCTCACGCCGTCAATTGTAATGCTGCTTTCAGCGATGGATGTCGCCAGCACTATTTTCCTCATGCCGTCAGGCGCAGGCCTTATTGCGTCATCCTGCGCATTCTTGTCCAAATCGCCATATAGCGGACAGATTATAACATCATTCGGAATCTTTTGGCTCTTAATCCTTTCCTCCACCCTGCGGATTTCTCCAACACCCGGCAAAAAACAGAGCATGCTCCCTTTTTCTTCTCCAAGAGCCTTGCTTACGGCTCTTGTCATAAAATCTTCCAGCCTTTCCCGGCTGGAAGATTTTATAAGATTTTCAGTCTTGACATCAAACATCCGACCTTCGCAGGAAACTATGGCAGGCTTGTCGAAGAGCACTGCAATCTTTTCAGGATCCAGAGTCGCCGACATTATGAGTATCTTGAGATCCTCGCGAAGGTTGGCCTGCACGTCCAATGCAAATGCTAGACCGAGATCAGTATTGAGATTGCGCTCGTGGAACTCGTCGAAGATCACCAATCCTATATTTTCCAGCTCCGGATTGCCAAGGATCTGGCGTGTAAAAATCCCTTCAGTGACAACTTCAATTCTGGTATCCCGCGAAATCTTGCTGTCAGTGCGGGTCCTGTAGCCGACAGTACTGCCTACAGGCTCTCCGAGATTTTCCGACAGCCTGTAGGCGGCTGAACGGGCTGCGAGACGGCGCGGTTCAAGCATGATGATCTTCCTGTCCTTCAGCCACGGCTCATCAAGAAGAGCTGTCGGCACGACAGTAGTCTTGCCAGCTCCAGGAGGAGCCTTGAGGATGACAGATGCGCCTTTGGAAAGCGCGTCTTTGAGCTGCGGAAGTATTTTTTCGACTGGAAGATTCATTTATTGACAGGATTTCCCTTATGTTTCCTATCAATATATTCCCAAACAAGCGAAGCCGCCATAATAAGAACGATACCCGGCAGCAGAACGATGATGAAGAATCTCAACGCCACGAAGAGAAGAGACATCGCCAGTTCCATAATTGAAGCCTGATTCCCGGCGGTCAGCAGTGTCGACACAATGTCATTGGCCGAAATGTAATAGAACAGCATGAAATAGGCGATTGAAGCCACAACGATGCTTATCAAGCTGTTTAAGATTTTCTTTTTCATGTTCATTTACCCCTCCTCGCGCAGAATTCTTCAAACTTCTTCTCCGGCAATGCCGTAAGCATGGCAAACATTATTGCATTCCCTATGTGGCCG
Organism: Lentisphaerota bacterium; assembly: GCA_025360875.1. Taxonomy (GTDB): domain Bacteria; phylum Verrucomicrobiota; class Lentisphaeria; order Victivallales; family GWF2-50-93; genus GWF2-50-93. Next base: position 167 of record JANYBI010000776.1, on the reverse strand, counting down.
CCTGTGGCGAATATGCGCCTGCCTTTTGAATCCCACGGCGCTCCGCACAGGTAAGCCGTAGCATAGAGGCTTCTGAAAAACTCATAGTCGCCATGTATCCTCGTGCCGGCAATCATGAATCCGGTCGGCGAGACCCAATATCCTAAAATGACCGGGCCTGAATCAAT
>JANYBI010000747.1 GCA_025360875.1 Lentisphaerota bacterium | reverse complement strand
TCCCCGGCGCAATCCGTCAGGTGATGGAGGAACGTATCGACATGCTCCCCACAAACAGGCAGGTGGGCTTCTTCTCCGATGCCTACTGCATCGAATGGATGTATGCCAAGGCCGAAATGGTCCGGAGACAGATGGCGCAGGTACTTGCACAAAAGGTGAATCAGGGACAATATACCAGGGATGAAGCTATTTTGATTTCCAAGGCAGTCCTGTTTGAGACGGCAAAAGAACTTTTCGGAATGGAACCTTCAAATTCCCTGAGGTGAGATTGATGGCTAGGATCAACACTGTCGGAGTTCTGGTGGTGGACGCTTTGAGCGGTCCTCTCCCGCATTATCCTGTCCCTGGAAAACATAGCCAGGTGAACACCGAATGGCTCAGCTTCATGCCCGGAGGCGGGGCGGCCAATACAGGCGGTGCACTCGGAAAAATGGGTCTTGGCGTCGGTATTTTTTCAAAAGCAGGAAAGGATTTCAACGGAGACTTTGTCCTACGGGAACTGAAAAAATCCGGCGTGGATACCAGTGGTATCCGCATATCGGAAAAGGACACGACGCCTTTCACTTATGTCAGCGTCTGGCCGAACGGGGATCGGACTTTTGTCCATACGCCCGGCGCGAACATGACATTTTCCAAAAAGGATATTGATATTGATTCGCTGCTTGATGCCGATTACCTGCTATATCAGGATTTTTGGGTTCTCCCTAAGCTCGACGGCAGAGATGGACGAAATCTGCTCAAGCTAGCCCGGAAAAAGGGGGTTGTTACACTGCTTGACGAGTGCTGGGGGCTTGGTCCAAAGCGCGGGATATTCGAGGAAATGCTTCCTTTTTGCGACTATGTCCTCCCGAGCTTGGACGATATGAAGGTCATTTATCCGGGATTGCCTGAAAATAAAATAACAGATCATCTGCTTGCTAAAGGCGCAGGAACTGTAGTCCTGAAAATGGGTGCACGCGGTTGTCTGCTTTGCCATGGACAGGAACGTATCCTTGTTCCGGCCTTTGCCGCAAAGGTTGTGGACACGACTGGGGCTGGTGATTGCTGGGATGCCGGGTTCATTGCGGCTCTTGCGCATGGAGAGGAAACTCCCATGGCCGCCAGAATTGGAAACGCATGCGCCTCGTTCTGTGTCGGCGCGATTGGCGGAACAACCGGTGTGCCTGATTATTCCGCCGTTAAACGCAGGGCGCTGGGGAAATAAGTTTTCCTTTAGAAGTTTTCTCGCCAACAAATTACCATCGTTCTTGAAAGACGTTGGAATTTATGATAGCATTAACTCCCAATCCGAATCAAAATTCATATCATATCGCGCACGGTATCGTTTGTAGGCATTCGGGTATTGCAATATCACAGGGAGATGATGATGGACAAGGATTCCAAAATAATGAAGAAATTGCAGGATTCGCAGATGATGAAGGCTTTGAAGGAGGATGTCACGAAATCCACAAAGTTCATAGCCACCACAACCTGCATGACCTGTCATGAGAAGATGCTTCTTGGTGAAGAGACGTGTCCGGAATGCAAGTCAAAATCATCAAACGAACTTTTCTCCGTGATCAATGCTTTCCTTGTTGTCAGCTTTGCGATGTTTCTTCTGCTGGGTTTTCTCAGGCCCAGGCTGTGGTTGCTGTCAATAGTTTCGCTCTTGCTCTATATCGTTCTGAACAAGCTGAAGACGAGGATTCTCAATTTCATTGACAAGTCTCTGGCGAGATTGAAAAAAAGTTAACCCAGCTGATTGCAAAAATACAAAATTCGGTTGTGTTGGAAATAAACCTTGTTGGAGTTCACAGCTTCAGCGTGTCTTTGTATTCAAGGGGATTACACGCTAATCCTCCTGCGGAGGACCAACTTTAGCAATCAGCTCAACCGATCAGCTTGCGCAGTTCTGCCAGTTGTGCCTGAAGAGCGATCATTTCCTGCCTAAGCTTTTCCAGTTCCGATTCAAGCTTGTCCATGCGCTCGTTTTCCGTCTGAATGACCAGCCGCGCCTTTTCCTGGACCGGAGCCGATGCCGTAGACTGCGTGATTTCTTCTACCTTGATTTCACCGCAGAGAAGATGTGCGTAACGTGATTCCTTTCGCCCTGGCTGGCGTGGAAGAAGGACAACAAGAGGTTCGGGCTGGCGTGTCATAAGTGAGTTCATCACCTGTTCTACTGACCCGACACTTTCAAATGGTGTCATGCGCGATGCGCGGCCGCGGAGTTCGCCCGGGGTCTGCGGACCTCGCACTAGCAGTTCGCAGAGAAGCGCCAGGGCAGGCAAGTCCA
>JANYBI010000739.1 GCA_025360875.1 Lentisphaerota bacterium | reverse complement strand
TTTTGTATTTGGAATTTTCAAGAATGGTGAGAAGACTGAACCCATCGGCATTGGCATGTACCCGACATGGAACGGGAAAGGCAAGGCAAGCCCGCAGACATATCGTACGCCTGTAGGAGAAGCTTCATTTGCGAACATCGCAGCAATTGAAGGCGCAAAATATGGATATGTGATCGATGAGGACAAGAAAGGATATGTGCTGGCGGTAGCGATTCCCCGTACAGCAATTCCCTCATTAAAGACGCCGTTCAGCAGCAAACTCCGTACGCTCGTGAATTTCAGCTCAAACTTTGGAGGCCACAACAAATTCTGGTGGGCGAACAGCGATGCAAGCGCAAACAAGGAAACCTACGATGAGCCAAGTGAAGCCAAGCTCTATCCCGGCTCATGGGCCCCGGTACAGTTCAAGGGGATCGAGAAAGGGATAACGATAAGGAAATGGCTGATATGCGGTCCGTTCGGCGGTCCGGGCGCCGAGAAACTCACCTGGGATCCGAATGGGAACATGCCGGGCACTGATAAGAACTGGAAAGAGGCGACAATAGAGTTCTGCGAGTCTCGCAAATATCCGCCTGACGAACAGAAAATCGATGTGAAGGACATCTTCAAGGGGGAGATGATAAAGGGATACTGGAATGATCCGGGAGAAGTCCGCTGGCATGCGGCCGATGTTTCTGAGCTTGACACACGTGTGATTCTCGGAGGCGGAGGACAGGTCTGGTACGGTGCCGCGTGGATCTATTCGCCGTCAGTGACCGAACTGGAGTTTGAATTCCAGGGTCATCCGATGACACCGATCAGGTGGACATTGAACGGTGTGAACATTGAAACCGGCAAATATGCCGATGTGCCGTCCGGACGTGACTGCTGCCAGGCGTTCTCAAAGACAGTTTCCCTGAAACAGGGATGGAACCAGGTGATGTTAAGGACCTACTGTTTTGGATTCAGTCCATCGCGCGCAGGGCTTGTCATCAAGGGATCTCCGGAAAAACTTTGGCCATTGAAATTGTCGGCCGAACCACAGCAGCTTAAATAATGGTGGAATTAAAAGAATTTTAAGTTGTATGAAAGCAAATTTTTCTGGAACAGAAAAATTTAAAAGGAAGTCAGTATGAAAAATAAATTCACCTTGATTGAGCTCCTGGTGGTCATTGCGATCATCGCAATTCTCGCATCATTGCTGTTGCCGGCGCTGCGGCAGGCGAAGTTCACGGCGAAAAAGGTGGTATGTGTCTCCAACCTGCATCAGACTTATCTGGCAATCGGAGGGTATGTCTGCGACAGCAACAGTTACCTGCCGACTGAGGCCTCCGCAATGTTTTGGAACGAAGAGGTGCTCATGCAGCGCCAGGATCCCGGCGGCGGATTGACCGCTACCGGCCCCATCATGCTCGGAAGACTATGGCCCGACTATCTGCGTGCCGGCTCCGTCTACGGCTGTCCTGCCACCGACTACACGATGATGCCGGATCGGAACTACATCACCTGGCAGCCATCCGACATCGACAGGCTGGCCATCTCCACCACAGACACGGTTATCCATGGCTGGCGTTACTTCGGTCCCAAGACTACCGCCAAATATCTTCTCGACAGCGAAGGTGAATGGCCCAAGTATTCCAGAATGGAGGCGCGCCATCCCATATTCCCTATTCTCAGCGACCGCTTCGGCCGGCGTGACTGCGCGGTAATCGTTGACGACGTGGCGCACGCGCAGCAGGACATCAACGTGGTACGCAATGACGGCGGGGTGTGGAATAAGAAGTGTACCTTCCGCATCGTGCCGGTCTCCTCGTGGGGTGAACTCGGAAGCCTGGCGCCCAACTACTGGGATAGCAATTCCACCAACCTCCAATCAGCCGTAGTCGACAGATAAGACGAAAAGAATTTTTGTTCAGACGCACAAAATAATTAAATAGGAGAAACTGGAGATGAAGACAAAATTGTTAGTGCTCGTGTTCCTAGCTGCAGCTTTGCTGTGCAGTCCTGTTTTCGCCATCGAGACTGAAAACAACGGGATCCGCATCCTGCCTGCACCAGGCAAGGTAGCAGTTGACGGCAAATACGACGACTGGGATCTTTCTGGGGGGATCTTCACATGCAGCGGAGTCGAGACCAACCGCGACATATACAGCGTCTGGGTCCATATGATGTATGACAACGATTTCCTGTATGTACTGGCGCGTTGGAACGATCCGACTCCCGCCAACAATCCAGGCTCGACAAAAGGGGATTTCGGATTCAACGGAGACTGCCTGCAGATCCGTTTCATTACGGGTTACGAGAAGCCTGATGAGAAAGTCAGCCATTGGACATGCTGGCGTGACCGCGAAGGACTTGACGTGATGGACGTTGCATATGGCCGGGATTTCAAGGGAGGAAATATCCGCAATGCCAAGGAAAAAGGGGCTTTGCAGGCGTTCCAGATGAATGCGGACGGTAAGGGATATGTGGAGGAGATAGCAATTCCCTGGAAACTTATCACGGCAGATGGAAATCCTCTCAAGGCAGGTGACAGCATGGTAATGACTGTTGAGCCGAATTTCACTGCGGGACTTTCCGGCCGGATCACTATCAAGGATATTTTCCGTTCCGGCGTCGTTCCCGACAGAGTATTCACGTTCAACGCATATAAGCACTGGGGCACAGGCACCTTGGAGTCCAAGGGAAAGGTCGATCTTGCACCTGTGAGGCTGTCCGACGACAGGTATTTTCCTGTTGTCATGAAGGACGGCAATCCGACAGTCGACTGGAACGGACTTGTCGTATCACAGCTCTGGCCCGGATTCAAGAAGATTGATTTTGACATGCCGTTTGACGGATATGTCTCCATGAACCTGATCGGACCCGACGGAGTCGTAGCCAGACAGCTTCTTACGGAAAATTATTTCCAAAAAGGAAAACAGTCGGTAGAATGGGACGGACTGACTTCTCCGTCGCACCGCCAGCCCGGAACGGTTGTTCCTGCTGGAAAATATACCTGGAAAGCGATTGCGACCAAGGGCTTCGGTGTAACATTGCGCGGATGGGCTTCCCATAGCGGTAAAGCGCCGTGGACAAATGGTCCGACGGACGACTGGGGCGGAGATCATGGCGTACCGTCCGCATGCGTTTCCGATGGTGAGAGGATCATTATGGCCTGGAACGGCGCTGAAGGCGGAAAGCATCTGCAGGCGACTGACCTGCAGGGCGTTGTCCAGTGGGGATTGAAGAACACGACCGGCGCTGGAGATCCCAATGTAATAGCGGTTGACAGCGGAACCGTCTATATATTGAATGTGTATTACGGGACCATGGCGCCTGTCATGACTCGTGCAGATTCCTCGAAAGGAACATATACCTGGTGGAAAGGGCGCGAATCTACGGTCATGCCGATCAAGGAGACATGGGAGAAACCGGAAGGCATGCCTGACCACTTTGACGGTCTCGACGCAAAAAACGGCAAGCTTTATGCGACTTGCAGTGACGCGCGTCTGCGTCCTGAAGATGTCGTCGACATGAAGGCTTTCCTGACGAAGATGAAGGCCGGAGGCGGACTTCTCGACGGCATTGTGAATTCACTTTCCGAGAGGACACGGAATAGCATTTCAGAATGGCTGGCTGGACAGCAGGACA
>JANYBI010000704.1 GCA_025360875.1 Lentisphaerota bacterium | reverse complement strand
ATGGCATGGAAAGGATTATGGGCAGAATTGATACGCCTGTGAGGAAACTTTTCAACTATGGCGTACAGAATTTCATGCACGATCTCCCGATCTATTATATCCTGACCGTCATCCAGAAGAACCAGAAAAGCGGAAAAATGGGATTTGTTGATGGTGTCCTGTCCGCCCACCCCGACACATATGTTCTTGGTGTAGTTCGCCATGCCCACAACCTCATGCGGAACTATCTGTCCGATGGATAGGATGAGATCGTATTTTTCGAAAAGAATCTTGTTTATCTCTATGTTGACCGTGTAGTCAAGCTTGCCCTCGGACCATTCGCTGATGATAGGACCAGGAACCTGTCCGAGCCGCTGGAGACCGTTGCGCCAGTCGTGGACAATGAAACACTCCATGGGGATCTTCTCCCCGAACATCACGCGTATCTCCTTTTCAGCCATGGCAAAATGGGTCCCGAGCGCAGGCATGATGTCGATCTTCACGCCTTGCGGCGAAAGCATCTCATAGATTATCTCGGTAATCTCCCCGGCGTTGGAGTTGAAGCGCGTGAGATCCGGCGGAATGAGAAGGATTTTTTTCAGCTTGATTCCAGCCTTGTCAAAAAAATCCGTGACGATCTTCTCCTTGTCTTTTCTTTCCAGAGAAATTCCGGTTCCGGCATTGCCTGACATGTATGACATATTAATTTCCTTCACAGTTTCAGAACTGCCACTCCGTAGCGACCGAGCTCAAGCTTTTTCCTAGTTTTCTTTCCGCTCAGCAGTTCAAGCTTGCCACTGGGAACTGCGACCGTCTTAACTTCCTCAGTATGGTTTATGATGAATGCTATCTTCTTTTTCCCTCTGCGTATAGACACCTCGACTCCCGCCGGAGGGATTATCGACTGCTTCAGTCCTGCCTCATCGAGCAGGTTTTTAATGAGCTGATCATAAAATCCTTCCTCTTTGACGACGGTCCCGACATACCAGCCCGATCCTTTTCCATAGCGGTTGCGCGTGACAGCCGAAAACTTTTCCATATGCCACTGCCTATATCCTGCCAACGGCTTGGCTCCAAGAGGCTTTACCCAGTCGGCATAAGACACCGAAGTGAAAGATCCGGATATTCCGCCAGTACCGGAAATATCAAAGTGCATATCGTCCGGAATACTTTCATATTCCTCTATTTCAATCCCAAGAGACTCCGAGAGTTTCCCGGGCAACGTCCTCGCATGGCACAATCCGCTTATGTCCTTCACCCCAGTACGGCAGTCAGCAAGAAGTATGCCGCCTTTCCTGACAAACTCATTGAGCCGATCCGCCACATCATCCTCCAGGATGTTAAGGTCTGCTGCAATGACTATCTTATACCTGCTGAAATCGTCCGACGGCCTGATCATGTCCACATTGGTTCCCGACCTGAACAGGGCATTGTAATACCGCTTGACGGCATTCTGGAACGTGTTTCCGCCATATCCCGCCTGGATGTCAAGGGCCCATATGCTTTCATAATCATAGATCACTGCGACATCCGCAACGACGGTCGTGTCCTTGATCTCCTTTTCGAGACGGTGGTATTCCCTGGCGGTCAAAGCCGCCTCATCATAGCGCCTGAGAGGCCTGCCATCATGACCGAGGAGCCCGTGCCAGTACTGTTCCCTTCCTGCGGTACATGTCCTCCAGCGGAACCATATCTGCCCATCTGCCCCGTGGGCAAGCTGCTGGTACGAAATATTGCGGATCTCGCCCGGATGGGGGTTGCGTCCAAACGCGCCCCAGCCGCCAGGTCCGGCAGTCTGTTCCATTATCCAGAAATTCTTCTTTTTCAGGCCGCGCATCACGTCCGCCGCAAAAGAAGCGTCAAAGCGCACTTCCGGCTTGCCCCAGCACGGATAATTGTCCCAGCTCACGAAATCCAGATCTTCGGCGAGGTCATAGTAGTCCAAATCCTTGAAGAGCCCCATGAAATTATGGGTGACGAAATGATCCGGACAGAGTACGCGCAGTATATCAAGCTGCTCCTTCTGGAATCTCACGTTGAGCCAACTGTTGAAACGTTTCCAGTCGAGACAGGCTCCGGGATTGTGTACGCCCTGGTCCACGGGAATCGGGATCTCCGACCAGTCGCTGAAAAGATGCCCCCAGAAATGGTTGCCCCACGCCTTGTTCAGGCTCCCGATGTCACCATATCTTTTTTCCAGCCAGGCATGGAATTCCAAACGGCATGAATCGCATAAGCAGGACGGACTGCCGAATTCATTGTCCGTCTGCCATCCTATGACATTCGGATTGCCTGAGAAATGTTCAGCCATCGCCCGGGTTATTTTCTTTGAAAGAAGCCTATAGGTTTCCGAACTGAAACAGTTGTTTTTCCTGACTCCCCAGGCAATGCGGGTGCCGTCCTTCTGCAGCAGGAGGGTTTCAGGATATTTCTTGGCTACCCACGCAGGCATTACGGCGGTCGGCGTTCCAAGAATTGCAGAAATGCCATTCTTTCCGAGAATCTCCAGCGCCTCGTCCAGCCAGCCAAATTCAAACTGCTGCTCCCGTGGTTCCATATTGATCCATGCAAATTCCGCAAGCCGGACAACATTGAATCCGGCCTTTTTCATCAGCGCCGCATCAATGTCCCATCTTTTCCTCTCCCAGTGTTCGGGATAATAGTCCACTCCTACATACATGATTTATTGATCCTCTTTTTAGGCAATTGAAAGATTTCATATTAAAGGAAATTTAAACTAGCACAATACGGGCAAAAGTAAATCATTGCCATCCCATGGATAATTGCGTATAGATAGTAGCCAAGTGCCAGAGTGTCCAAGTACCCGAGAGATTTAGATTAACAGAAGCTGATTTCAAAATACGAGAAACGGTAGTCGCGGAAACAAGCCCGTTGGAGTTCAAGTCCCGACGCCCTCTGGGGCCGGGATCTTCGACTTCAGTTTGCGTATTTTGTTTGTAGTAGGCGAATTTATACGCCGTTATTTTTTTAGAACACGCAATTAACTGCGCTACTACGAACGAATTCAAGACAAGCTTGCCACGTGAGTCACGTTCCACGTGCCAACGTGGTCACGTGAGACTCCAACTTAAGCAATCAGCTCAAAAGAGGCAATTTTGAAATTGTCTCGGATTTAAGAATCTCCACAGATCGGCAAGAGTCATTCTGTCTCCACATAATATATTAAATCAATATAAATAGCAGTGCCATATTGTCTCTACTTGATTTTATGATTACATTGTATTATATTAACGATGAAAATGTTGCAAATGTTCTTGCTGACTTGGCAAGGCAATTGCTAAATTACCTGACATCAAGGAAAGGAAGTTTGAAAATGAACGTTGAAAAATTCACAAATAAATCCAAGGAAATTCTCCAGGCGGCGCATAATATAGCTGTCGAGCACAAGCACCAGGAACTGCGTCCGATTCATCTGTTTGCAGCCATCTGCAGCCAGAAGGATGGAATCATACCTTCAATCTTTGAAAGCCTCAAAGTCAATATTGCTTCGCTTTCAGATGACATCGGAAAGAAGCTTAGGAAAATACCGTCGGTCGACGGACCCGGCGCACAAGAGATCTATACTTCCAGGGATTTCAGCGGCGTTCTTGTTGACGCTGAAAAGAAATCAGCGGCGTTCAAGGACGAATTCATCAGCGCTGAAATTCTGCTTCTCGCGCTCATCGAAACGGACAAGGAGTCCGCCTCGATCGCTTCGAAGCATAATTTCAATCCTGAAAAACTCATGACAATATTCAAGGAACTCAGGGGTAATAACAGAGTGACCTCGCCTGATCCCGAAAGCACATATGATGCGCTGAAGAAATATGGCAAGGACCTAACCAAACTTGCACGCAGGGACAGGCTGGATCCTGTGATAGGACGGGACGAGGAGATCCGCAGAGTCATACAGATCCTGTCAAGACGGACAAAGAACAATCCGGTGCTCATCGGAGAACCGGGCGTAGGAAAGACCGCGATTGTCGAAGGGCTCGCCGTCAGGATCATCCGCGGCGATGTTCCGGAAGGACTGAAAAACCGGAAAGTCGTCGCCCTTGACATGGGTTCTCTCATTGCCGGCGCCAAATACCGCGGCGAATTCGAGGAAAGGCTCAAGGCCGTCCTTAAGGAAGTCACCGAAAAGGCAGGCGAAGTGATTCTTTTCATAGATGAGCTGCACACTGTCGTCGGCGCGGGCGCCGCCGAAGGCGCGGTCGACGCCAGCAATCTCCTGAAACCCATGCTGGCGCGCGGCGAACTGCACTGCATAGGTGCGACAACCCTGAACGAATACAGGAAATACATCGAGAAGGATGCCGCACTTGAACGCAGGTTCCAGACTGTGCTCGTATCGGAACCATCTGTCGAGGAGACCATCTCGATCCTACGAGGTCTCCGCGAAAGGTATGAGATACACCATGGAATTAAGATAAAGGACAGCGCCCTCGTCACCGCTGCCGTACTTTCAGACCGCTACATATCGGACAGGTTCCTGCCCGACAAGGCGATCGATCTGATCGACGAGGCCGGAGCAAAGCTCCGCACGGAGATTGACAGCTCGCCGACTGAGATTGACGAGGTCGAGCGCAGGAAGATGCAGCTTGAGATTGAAATCGCCGGACTGAAGAAGGAAAAGGATCCGGCATCCGCCTCACGTCTGAAAAATATCGAGACTGAACTTGGCGAGCTCAAGTCCAGGAATCGCGAACTTCGCAGCCGCTGGGATAACGAGAAGAAGGCCGTCGCCGAACTCAGGACCCTCCGCGAAAGCCTCGAACTCGCAAAACAGGCCCTTGAAAAGGCTGAACGGGACTACGATCTCGAGAAAGCCGCTGAATACAGCTACGGAGTGATTCCCGGCCTTGAGAAACAGATAAAGGCCGCTGAAGACAAATTCAGGAAGAAGACCGCAGGCTCCGCATCCCTGCTCAAGGAGGAAGTCACCGATGAGGACATTGCGGAGATCATAAGCCGCTGGACCCGCATCCCGGTGAATAAACTTGTCGAAAGCGAGAAGGAGAAGATTCTCGGACTTAGCAAAAATCTTCATAGGAGGGTGATCTCCCAGAACGAAGCTGTGGATTCGGTATCGGATGCTGTCCTGAGGGCCAGGGCCGGCCTGAAGGATCCGAACCGCCCGATCGCATCGTTCATATTCCTCGGACCGACAGGCGTAGGAAAGACGGAACTTGCCCGTGCCCTGGCCACCGAACTTTTCGACGACGAAAAGGCTTTGATCAGGATCGACATGTCCGAGTATATGGAGAAGCATACCGTTTCAAGGCTCATAGGAGCTCCTCCGGGATACATCGGATATGATGAAGGCGGCCAGCTTACCGAAGCGGTCAGGCGCCGTCCCTATTCAGTGATCCTGTTCGATGAGATCGAAAAGGCGCATCCGGACGTGTTCAATGTGTTCCTGCAGATACTCGACGACGGGCGCGTCACCGATTCCCACGGGAGGACCGTCAATTTCAAGAATACGATCATAATCATGACCTCGAATATCGGAAGCAACCTGATCCAGGACAACAAAGGTGATTCCGACAAGATCAAGGAAAAGCTCCTCGAGGAGATAAGTCATCATTTCCGTCCGGAATTCCTGAACAGGATAGACGAGGTGCTGGTGTTCCATCCGCTGACTGAGGACGACCTGGTGCAGATCGTCGATATCCAGATTGCGAATTTCGCAGGAAGGCTCAAGGCCAGGGAGATTTCCCTTGACGTCTCCAAGGAGGCGAAGAAATATCTCGCGAAATGCGGATTCGATCCTGTTTACGGGGCACGTCCGCTGAAGAGGGCGATCGTCAGGGATATCGAGACTCCTGTTTCAAGGATGATCGTTTCCGGCGAACTTCCCGACAAGGGCGCGCTTAAGATCGACGCAGGGAAGGAAGGATTGAAGTTTTCCGTGTCGTAATGACATGATGTAGGGAACCTCTAAAAATTCACAATGACACCCCAGATTGCCGTGGTCGCTTTTGAAATCGGTTAAGGCGGCCATGGCAGTCTTTTTTGGCAATAATCATTTATTTTCTTTTGAAGCTGGCATTTTTAGATTTATGCACTACATTAATAATCAAGAACTTAAAAATAACTCCACAACATTGTCCCTCTGGAAGAAAAGGAACCATCATGGCTATTAAGAAAAAGGCGTCAAATTCTGAAATCCTGAAGCAAGTCTTATTTGAGATGCTCACGCTGGCGTACGCGATCGAGCTGCTGACGAAAAACAAATGGATAAAGGGCACAAGCCATATTGACTCAAGCGAAGTCATCCAGGTTGCAGCCGCCTTGAAGCTCAGGATCCTATATGATTTCCTCTACAACCGGAAACCGGATCCCAAGATCGAACCTGCGACGGATTTCTTTTCCGCCCAGGATGATTTCAACGTGGTTCTCAAGAAACCTGCGTTTTCCGGACTTGACCCGAGCGGGATGTTCACCCGTGAGTCTGTGAACAAGTATATCGTATATTTCTCTGAAGAAAGAATTACAAAGCCCAAGGAACTGGCGCCGCCAAGATTCAAAGGCGGCACGGAAAACCTCATAGGGAACTCAGCCCTTATTCTCGCCAGCGGTGAAAAATTCATCGACGCCCTCGCAAAAAGCAGTTTCATGAATCTCAACCAGGAAAGTGAAAACTACCTGAAGGATTTCAAGCAGACTGTCATACGGCTCAAGGAAAATCCCAACTTCATGTCGAAGTACAAGTAATGGCGCTTGCTTCCAAGGAGGCAATTTCAATATTGCCTCCTTTACTATTATGTTTTCTTATGTGAAACCCAAGGGGAATCAATCATGCCACCTAAAATCATCGACATAATACCCAGACCTAACAGGATAGAAGTCAAAGATGGAGACTTCATCATCTCCGGAAAGATATCTGTCGTCGCGCCAAAAGAACTGTCATCGCTCAAAAAGATGCTGCAGGAAACACTCGAACACTGCACAGGGAAAAAGGGCGCAGTAGAGAAGGCGTCTGAGATCGTCCTCAGCCTCGGCAAAACCGATCTCGGGGAGGAAGGATATGTCCTCGACATCGAGCCCGGCAAAATGACGATCGAATCAATTTCGCCCAAAGGCATATTCTACGGCATCCAGACTGTACGGCAGCTCGTATTCTCGTCACAGGACGGCAAGATACCGTGCATGCGGATCGAGGACAGCCCCCGTCTTGCATGGCGCGGGATGATGCTGGATGAGGGACGTCACTTCTTCGGCAAGGAATTCGTCATGAAGTTCATCGACCTGATGGCTCTCCATAAGATGAACAGTTTCCACTGGCACCTGACAGAGGACCAGGGATGGCGCATTGAAATCAAGAAGTATCCGAAACTGACTTCCATAGGCTCCAGAAGAGCTGAGTCGCCAATTGAAGGTGACAGGAACAAAGGCGACGGCAAGCCATACGGCGGGTTTTACACGCAGGACGATATCCGCGAGATCGTCAAATACGCCAGCGACCGGTTCATAAATGTCGTGCCTGAGATTGAAATGCCGGGGCATGCCGCTGCGGCAATAGCCTCATATCCTGAGTTCGGCAATACTGATATAGCGGACTACAGTCCGGAGGTGAAGACAAGCTGGGGAGTCCACTATTACACATATTCCCCCACCGAAAAGACGTTCAAGTTCCTGGAAGACGTCATTGAGGAGGTTGTTTCCCTGTTCCCTGGCAAATATTTCCACATCGGCGGCGATGAGGCCCCGAAGGACCAGTGGAAAACATCACCGACAGCCCGGAAAATCATGATGGACAACGAACTCAAGGACGAACACGAGCTCCAGAGCTATTTCATAAAACGCGTTGAATCCATATTGAAAAAGCACAACCGTATCCTGATCGGGTGGGATGAGATACAGGAAGGCGGTCTTTCGCCTACCGCGACAATGATGGTATGGCGCGACTGGAAATGGGCCACCATGGCGCTGAACAATGGCAACTGCATTGTCATGGCCCCGACCTCGCATACTTATTTCGACCATTACCAGGAGGATCCCAAGGAACACAAGGAGCCCGAGGCCATCGGCGGACTCACCTCTCTTGACAAAGTGTATCTGTACAATCCGGTACTGGAAGGGATCACTCCCGAACAGGAAAAACTCATCCTTGGCACGCAGGCGCAGCTCTGGTCGGAATATCTTTTCAATACCGACAAGGTCGAGTTCATGGCGTTCCCGAGGATGTTCGCGCTTGCGGAAGTCGCATGGACCCGTCCTGAAAACAAGAACTACCAGGATTTTCTGCTGAGACTCAAAAGCACCCTCGCCCTGCTCACCCACATGAAGGTGCAATACAGGAATCCGTTCTAAGATAAATTTTCTGCAGGGCAGAAAATTTATTATTAACCATGTATAAAATCAGGCATACCTGAACTATCTTCCTGATGTTAAATGTGCGATTAGTTCATTCTTAAGACACAGCTGAAGCTGTGAACTCCTACCTGATATTTTCCTGGCCGCGGTTGCTCAAACACAGATGTATATGGTTTGTAGTCAAGCCATTATTGGCTGTGGTTTGGAAAGCAAAGAGACACGCAAGAATGCGTTAACTACTAACAAAAATCAATCTTTCTTCTTAAGCTTCCGTTCCAGATAATCCGTCAGGAAATCCATGTGGTAGATATGTTTTTCAAGCCATTTCATAGGGACCTTCCATTTTTTTAAATCAATATTTTAATTCCATATTGCTTGAAGTTCTCGTCAGCAGTCACCACTGACAGATCATGGATCTTTGCGGTCGCGATGATGAATCTGTCGCAGGGATCCTTGTGGTATGGCGGAAGCTCGGCCGAAGCCAGTGCAATATCTCCACTGATTTCTATCACCGAAATATCATGATGTTCGAGCACAAGGTCCAACCATGATTTCGGAGTTACAGGCAGCTTTAACTTTCCAGATTTGCACTTCAATGCTATCTCAAAGCATGTGATCGCTGAAATATAAACCGAGGGGGATTCTTCAATCATGGAAAGTGTTTCACGGGTGAGATTTCCATGTTTGCCGGTAAGCCACAACAGGGCGCAGGTGTCGAGCAGCATCAGTTGATCTCCCCCCATTCATTTTCGGTCAATGGCTCGGTAGGATCATAGTTTACCTTGATCTTGCTCAGCATCGGGTGAGGCTTGGTCCTGTCCTTCTTCTTATGCGGTATAAGATCAGCCACGACCTTTCCGTTCCTGCAGATGAGGAATGACTTGCCTTTTTCTATCTCCGCCAGCAGGCTTGAAAGCCTGGTCTTGGCCTCATGTACGTTCACCGACTGCATAAGATCTCCTTTGCTTAGCTAAGTTAGTCTAGTCCATTAAACTAATATTTCAAGCAAATAAATTTTTGCTCAGCAAAAATTTATAACCATGATTCCAATCAGAAACATCCAAGATATATTACCGCATGAGCAAAAGGTTTATAAAGCGGTTCAAACAGTTCACGGATTCACCTTTCAAATTCGCGGGATGGCTCTCAATCCTCCTGACCACACTCGTCCTGGCTATCACTGTCTACTTCTTCTACGATTCCTATCCCAAGGACGGCAGGCCGATGGATATTGAGCTGCCGGTCATTTCAGGCATTCACATTGACCAATTTAAAGATCCCCGGGAATTAAAATTTGATGTTCTAAAAAATGGAAAGATAAGAATTACCGGAACAATTTTCTCCCTAGATTACTCAAGAAATATCATAGAAAAAGCCGTACGAGATTATGGATATGATATCCCAATTCGAATCCGGGCGGACAAATCCTGTTCTTTCAAAGACATATCTCCTGTCATGGGAATTATCAAGGATTCAAAAATTGACAGGCTCATCTATGGTGTGTTAGCAAAAGCCATGAGCATGGCCTATCTCAATGTTTCCATTTTGCCGCCCCTTGAAAGTAAAAATCTTTTGCGCATAGAAGTAAAAAGGAGCAAAATCCTATTAGAGGGCAAAGTGATTGACAGTGATGAATCCCGCAAGGCGGCACTCTTTCAACTATCATCAATTGATCCTAAACTGCAATTCCTTATCATTCCCGATTCGGACATCACAGTTCAAAGGCTTGTTGATGTCATATCAGAATGCTATCGCAGCGAGGTTTACATCACAACAATTTCCGACAAGCCTGTCCCGAATGAAACCAAGAATACGGACAAACCCGCAAACTAAAGTTTGGACTCCAACCTGATATTTTCCTGGCCGCTGTTGCTCAACACAGAGGTATATGGTTTGTAGTCAAGCCATTATTGGCTGTGGTATTTGAAAGCTAGGAGACACGCAAGAATGCGTTAACTACGAACAAGCTAAAGTTTGAACTCCAACAAGATTTCATATTTTCCTGTATTTGCAGACTGTAGCCGCGTCACTCTGCTGACGCGTCCTTTGGGATTCCATCAAAACACGCCAGCAGAGTGGCGTGGCTACATGAAAGCCAAAAAGAATATAAGTCTCGGGCAGGAATGCCCGAGTTACTCCGGAGGAACAGCCCTTGCGAGCTTAACTACGAACAAATTCCCAATTGTCTTTGCAATTAGTGTGTAGCCTGTCGCGCCGAAGCATCTTGCAGATTAAAAATCCAGACATTTTTCTTTATTACAGTCAAAACTATTTTTTCACCGGCTTGGCTGTGGGGCTGGCTGCTTTCGGTACAGGATTCGGGCCCTGTTCCTTCTGTTTCTCGGTGAGGACTGATGATGTGGTGCTCTGCGACTTGCATATCGGGCACTGCTGGCGTTCCGCGTTCATCTTCGCATATTCCGCCTTGTTCTTTGGGAGCTCTTCGATGGTGAGAGGGATATAGGGGTAAGTTCGTCCGCACTTGTTACAGGTCCTGGCGTATCCGAGACGTTCCCCGCATTTGCCGCATTTAATATCCTTTATATCCTGGCTACGTCTTTCCTCAATGAGACCGCACTTGCTGCACATGGTTACATTTACTGCTCCTACCAGGACAGTCGGCCCCTTGAAAATGAAATGGTTGAAAACTTTATATGCAGCGAATCCTACTCCTACTGAAATACAAAAGGCAAGAAGGACGGTAGCAGCGGAAGCAAGCTTCTGTGCGGAAACCGCCTTCTTCAGGAAGCTGAATCTTGATGGATTGGCTGCTTTCTGTTCCTGTACAACCTGCTTGTTCTTGTCAGCGCCGGCTTCTTTTTTAAAATCGGACGGTATCTTGGTTTCAGGGGTAGCGGAGATCTCCTTCAGGATCGGCGGGAGGAGTTTTTCAAGCTCAGCCGCAGAAAGGCGCTTTTCAGGATCCTTGTTGAGCATCTGTTGTATAAGCGAGGAAAAGGACTTTGAGAATTCCCGGTGGTGGTCCGTCACCGCCGGAGGAGTAAAATTGATCTGGCGCGCCATTATGACGGCCGGCTTGTCAGACTCGAAGGGATTATCTCCGGTCAGTGACTGGTAAAGGACTATTCCCAGGCTGTAAACATCGCTCTTGTGTGTGATGCTGGCAGGGCTTTCAATGACTTCAGGAGACGAGTAGGCCATAGTCCCCCATATTGTATGGTTGATCGGCACAGTCCCTGTTTTTTTTACCATTGCATTGATCCCGAAATCACCCAGCTTGTAATTTTCCCCTGATACCATGATGTTTTCGGGTTTTATATCCAGATGAATGACATTTGCAGCGCTAAGGCATTTCAGCGCCTGTATCAAATCAGATGCAAGCTTGAACGCCTCCATCTGGTCGAAGTTCCGGTATTTGAGTATGTTTGCCAAGTCTCCTCCCTCGGCAAATTCCTGAATCAGATACAGGCGGCCCGTAAATTCACCAAAATCCAGGATCCTAATAATGTTTTCAGATTCCAGCTTTGAGAATTGCCTGGCATTTTCAATGAACGCCTGAGCTATCTCATTGATCACGGCGTTTTCATGCAGCAGCTTGACCGCCACCATCTTCCCTTCGATTTCCTTGTCGGACGCAAGAAACACCACGGAGTGGGATCCGTAGCCGACAAATCTTTTTATTTCATACCGGTTGAACAGGACGACATGCTGCTTCACAAGATCGAAGTCGTTCTTAAAAAGGGAATGTGTCTTGAGATAAGTCTTTACTTTTGCAATAAGGTGGGCTTCCACTATCGGCTTTGCGAGGTAATCCGACGCCCCGGCGTCAAGTCCCTCCATGATATTGGATTCGGAATTGTAGCCGGACACAATGATGATAGGCACATGCACTCCTTCCGGCAGCTTCCTTACCTCGCGGCATACCTGGAGCCCGTCCATCACCGGCATTGAGTTGTCAAGCAGGAGCAGGTCTGCACGTTCCTCTATGAACTTGTTCAAGGCTTCTTTTCCATTGGAGCACTGGATAGGCTCATGCCCGAGGCGTTTCACCATTTCGGCAAGATACATGACGACAGCCCTGTTGTCGTCAGCGATGATTATCTTAGACATTTATCACCTTATTCCGGATTTCCCATGTCATAATGGTCCTTTATTTCATTAGGAGTCAGACCTGAATGGCGCTAAGTTAAGCGGGTTTTGAACTCATTATTTCTTTTTCCTCCTTTTGACTCCTGGAGTTGAAGAGTCCAGTATTTTCTTGGATAGCACCCTCATCTTTTCCAGCGCTGCTTCAGCTTTCCTGTTGTTGAGGATTGCCTTCCGGAACTGGTTCTT
>JANYBI010000691.1 GCA_025360875.1 Lentisphaerota bacterium | reverse complement strand
CGACAGGGGGCCCGATCCGCACGCATTCGAAGCATATACATAGAAATAGTATTCAGTTCCGGCCACAAGACCGGTTACAGTTATCGGTGTGGCGGTGCTGCCTGTACGTTTGACAGACATGCCTGTCGGGCCAGGAACAGCTGATTCTACGGTATACGAGGTGATTGGACTGCCGCCATTTGATGCAGGCGCAGTGAACGCAACAGTTGCCTGTGCAATTCCTGCAGTTACAGTTCCAATGGTCGGTGCGCCGGGAGCTATGCAGGCTATTATCTTATTGGAGGCCGTTGAGGCAGGACCTGCTCCAAGCGCGTTGATCGCCGCTGCCGTGAAGGTATAGGATGTGCCTTTTGTAAGTGCAAATACCGTTACCGGGCTTGTGTCTTTGTTCCCTTTAAGGTTTCCGGGAGTTGAAGTCGCAGTATACGACAAGATAGGAAGGTTGCCATCGTTCACAGGTGCTGTGAGAGAAACATCAGCCAGCATCCCGTTTAGAGGAACTGCACTGACCGCAGTCGGAGCACCGGGAACAACAATTCTTCCGTCGGTACCGCATTTTGCCAGGTAGCTTGAAGGCTTGCCACCTGCAGTGGTGAAATTTCCACCTGCGTAGAGAATATCATAGTCAGAGTCCAAGGCAAGGGCGCTGACATTGCCATTCGTTCCCGAACCGAGAGATTTCCATGTCCATGTATCATACCAATCAAAACTGGCGATGTGGCTTGCTGATGCTCCATCTGCGGTGGTGAACTGCCCACCCACGTAGACAATGAAGTTGCTGTCTACGCATATTGAGTTGACTTCACCGTTCACTCCCGCTCCGAAAGGGGCCCACGTAGCAGTATTTACATTCCATTGAGAGATGTTATTCATGGATTCTTCGCTTGCAGTACTGAAGTTTCCACCTGCAACGAGATAACCACCTAGGCCATCATAAAAATAGCAGAGGCCATTGACAGGACCGTTCATTCCCGTTCCGAGCGCGCTCCAGGAAATTATGCCGGACACATCGCATTGGGCAATGTAGCTTGCAGAGTTTTCGTCCGCTTCGGTGAACCATCCGCCAACGTAGAGGATATTGTCATCACTATTGAAGGCAAGGGCGTTGACCTGTTCATTCACTCCGCCTGCGACAGCGCTCCAGGAAGGTATTCCGGACAGATCGCATCGGGCGATGTTGTTCACCGGATTTTCATCCGCAGAAGAGAACCAGCCGCCTGCGTAGAGGATGTCATTAGCGCTGTCGTAGGCTAGGGCGTTGACAACGGCAAATCCGAAGTCGTCTGACAATATTCCCATAGAAGACCATTGTTCGCCTCCCAGATTCCATTGCATGATACTTTGTCCCTCATAAGATTCCCCTTCCCACATGGTAAAGGAACCGCCCACGTAGAGATAGTTGCCACCGTCGTAGAGGAGTGCTTTTACCTCACCATTCACTCCATTTGTGCTGGTGTCGTCTATAAGGGCGCTCCATGAGGCCGTGGACACGTTCCATTTGGCGATGTTCTTCACCTTTATTCCGGCCACTTCGGTGAATTTGCCGCCGATGTACATGTTGCCGTCGTTGTCATAGGCAATTGCGTTGACGACACCGTTGGTGCTTGGAACAAAGCTGTTCCAGTTGGCATTGGTTACAGGTGTCGGCATTTTTCCCGTACAAACCAGATTCATCGCCATCATGGACGCCAGGAACACCAAGAAACCCGCAAACAGTTGAAGACTTTTAGACTTCATAATCAACTCCCCCTTGTTAATTAATAGTAAGATGAATTACGATATACCTGAATGTCCGGTAAGATATTATGGGATTGCAAATGAGTCAAGTAAAATTCAAAGATTTACATGTTGCCTTGAAAATGATGGAAAACCGCCCTAATCCGTCCGATGCCATGGCTAATCGTTTTTCAGCGATGCAAGCTTATCTATGGCATCTTGTCTTTGAAGTTCAGGAAAGCCGCCTATCAACCTATCATCGTGATAAATTTGCGGCACAGTTTTCATGCCCGAACGCTTTTCCAGCGCTTCCCACATCGCATCGTCATCATAGTCGACAAGAATTTCCTCGAAGGGGACATTCCGGTTATTGAGAAGCTGCTTGGCTGAGACGCAGTACGGACAGGTTTTCATTGAATAGACAGTTACTTTACTCATGATCCTTTAATCCCGTTCATGAGTTTCTCGAACTGCGGACGGTGCTCCTCGACGGCTTTAGTGCTTTCCTCGAAAACGTGTGTCATGTCGATGGTCTCGCGCCTGTGCCAGTGTTTAAGGTCGTCGAGATCGACAATGGTCACGTTCGGCATCAGTTTCCGGAATTCAGGGGAGACATTCCTGGGGATGCCAAGATCGATGATCAGTATCTTCTTCGTCTGATCCATGAACGGCGCATGTCCGTTGTGTATGAGATATGCCGGTGTCGCGGCTACCGAGATTATTATTTCCGCCGCCGGCAGATGATCCTTCATCTCATTCAGGTTGCACACCGTGATCTTATCGCCCTTGACCTCCGGACGGTTCATATGGTAGCACCAGGTGAAGGAACAGCCTTTCGCCATTAATTTTTCAGCGATCGCCTGTCCTATTATGCCGGTGCCGATGAGCATGATGCCACGCTTTGGCAGGTCAGGAAACATGTCCGACGCGTATTTCAGGGAAAGGTCCTCTATCTCGAATGCGGAGAACAGCGGTTCGACGATCTGGCGGATATGCTTTGAGATATGGAGAGTGTTGTCAAACCATTCCTGCATCAGCTTGCCGGCCCAGCCCTTTGACTTGGAATAGTCGAGAGAACTCTTGAGCTGGGCGGTTATGTGCTTTTCGCCTGGAGTCTGTGACATGAGCCCTGCACACACGAACGACATGTGTCTGAAAGCCTCGTATCCGTACTTGATGTAATAGGCATCTTCACGGAGTCCGTCAAATCCAAGTATTTTAAGAAGCAGCTTCTCGAGGGGTTCAGAAGGCGAGACAAAGGCCGCCATCTCGATCCTGTTGCATGTGTTGGTAAGTATGAACTCGTGGACGCCCAGGAGGTGTATCAGCATTTCGCCTGAGCGGTCAAATCTGTCTCCGACCAGATGAATAGGCTCGCGTTCCTTGAGGCTCAGGTAGTTCTGGTCCGTCCCTATTACAACCATCTCGGTTCTGGAGATGAAATCCATATGCCTGGATATTTTCTCCTTTATCAGGCGGCTTCTCCTGCATGATGTGCCTCCGCTTGACACGGAGACCGTAAGACCATCCTTCTCGATCGAGGCTGGAGTGATGAAGGCCCCGTCCCTCCAGTTCTCATCAACTGCGCAGCAGAGTATCCCGTGTTTCCTGCATTGTCCGAGGACTTCGGCATTTACCGATGAGATGTTTGTCGCGGAGAACACAAGAGCCATCCCTTTCAGGACAGATGGCTCGAATTTGCTTTTCACGACGCAAAGTTTCCCTTGTGATTCAAGTTCCTTTATCTCCGCGTCGATCTCAGGAGCCATTACTGTCACATCGGAATGGGCTTTGATCAGAAGCTGTATCTTGTGGAGGGCGACAGCCCCACCGCCTACGACAAGGCATTTCCTCCCCTTGAGAAGGAGGTTCACCGGGAATGTCCTGTGGTCTGTCTTATTGTCTGTTTTCATGATATTAACTTTTTCTAATTTAAGCTACGTCGGGCAATTTTCAATTTCAGGGTTAAAAACAGTGTAATCCCACAAGATGACGGATTAATGGATTTTTGGATTATTTGCAAGAATCCATATAATCCAGCAATCCAATAATCCATGGGACGGCAGTGTGAATATTCACCTGAACTTCCACCTTGGGACCACATTTACTACCAATTAGGTAAACATTGGCACGGCCCATGCTTTGAGAATAATTATCATTATCGAATCAAGAGATTGCAAACTAAAATAGGAGAGACTAAAATGGAAGTAACAAGGCGCGATTTTCTAAAGTACTGCGGAATGTCAGCCGGCGCACTGGGGCTGAGCATGTTCGACCTGGGCCTGCTGAATAACGCACTGGCCGCTGACGGCGCGCCCTCGGTCATCTGGCTGCAGGGCAGTTCCTGCAACGGGTGCTCTATTTCACTTCTCAACCGGATATCCGACACTGCCCCTAAGACAGTGGACGACCTGCTCCTCAACTCGATCGATCTCATCTTCCATCCAAATGTGATGGGTCCCGCCGGAAGCGAGGCAGTTGAAGCCATCCGCGCAACCAAGAGCTATATCCTTGTGCTGGAAGGCGGAGTCCCGACGGTATATGACGGCATGGCATGCAAGGTCTGGTCGGAAAACGGTGTGGACGTCTCCTATGCCGAAGCCATCAGAAGCCTGGCTCCCGGCGCCATGAAGGTCATCTGCGTCGGACAATGCGCATGCTTCGGCGGCATACCGGCCTCAGGCAACAATCCCACCCAGATTGTCAGCGCGTCATCCTACACGGGATTGGAAACGATTAACATCGCCGGCTGTCCGGCACATCCCGACTGGATAGTAGGTACAATCGCGCAGCTGCTCATCGGGAACAGCGTTCCTTTGGACGAATTTGGCCGGCCAACTTCGATTTTCGGGGAAACCGTCCACAGCAACTGCCCGCGTCTAGGAAAGGAGAAGGCAACCACTTTTGCTGAAACGGGCAAATGCATGATGGATCTCGGCTGCAGAGGACCATTCACTTACGCCCCATGTCCCTATATGAAATGGAACAACGGTGTAAGCTGGTGCATAAATGCCAATGGCCCCTGCATCGGATGCACAGATCCTTCATACCCCACCGCTGAGGCATTCTACTCCCCGCTTGGACTGACCTCGTTCTATGGCAAAAAGAATAGGAAATGAGAAATATATCAAAGATTGATTTATTAAAATAAAAAATAACTAGGAGATGACAATGGCAACTTTCACAATCATAGATCCAGTAACCAGGATTGAAGGGCACATGCAGGTCAATGTGACAATAGATGCAGTTGACGGTGTTCAACAGGTAGTCGACGCGCACGTCGCAGGCAATCTGTTCAGAGGCTTTGAAAACTTACTTGTCGGAAGGGAACCGACAGACGCCCAGCACATCACGCAGCGCATTTGCGGAGTATGTCCTATTCCGCATGCGATGGCTGCAGTCATGACGCTGGATGCCGTAAGCAAGACAAAGATCCCCGTCAACGGCCTGCTTATGAGGAATCTGGTGATGGGTGCGAATTTTGTCGAGTCCCACATCCTTCATTTCTATCTGTTAAGCGCACTTGACTACATTGACGGTCCGGCCATGCGGCCCTGGCAGTCGACCTGGTCCATAGACAGGCGCTTCGACACCGCTACCACTAATGTTCTCATCGGCCACTATCTCAAGGCGATAGAGATGAAACGCAAGGGGCAGGAGGCGGCAGCAGTATTCGGCGGCAAGCAACCGCATTCTCCGGCATATGTCCCCGGAGGATTCACAAACGTACCGACGCAGGAACAGATAACATTATTCGGCCAGTACGCGGATGAACTGATCGATTTCATCAACAACATCTACATACCCGACGCTGAAGCCCTCGCTTCCGTATATGATGACTATAAGGACATAGGGAAAGGCTACGGAAACCTGCTTTCATTTGGCTGCTTTGACGAGGATGTGAAAGGCAAACATAGGCTCTTCTCCCGGGGTACTGTGATGGATGCGCATAAGAAGAAACCCCTGGCCGCCGCCAAAATAACTGAACATGTCAAGTATGGCTGGTACAAGGCCTCCACAAGCAATATTAATCCGAGCGTCGGGCAAACGGAAACAGAATATCCGAAGGATAACGCATACAGCTGGCTCAAATCTCCACGGTACATGAAAGCTCCGATGGAGGTAGGTCCTCTCGCCAGAATGTGGGTAAACGGCGATTATACTGAGGGAGTATCCGTGATGGACCGACAGCTGGCAAGGGCCTATGAGGCAAAAAAGATCGCAGATGCGATGAAACGCTGGCTGGGTTCAGTTGAAGTTGGAAATCCTGTCTTCGTCAAGACCTCAATCCCCATGAAAGGGAAAGGTTTCGGGCTGACAGAGGCTCCGCGTGGAGCCCTGGGACATTGGTTGAAACTGGAAGGCGGCAAGATTGCAGGATACCAGGTCATAACTCCGACCTGCTGGAACTGCTCGCCAAGGGATGACAACAACCAGCTAGGTCCGATGGAAAAGGCGCTGATAGGCACACCAGTCCAGGATCCGGACAAGCCGGTGGAAGTCCTGAGAGTCGTCCACTCCTTCGATCCGTGCCTCGACTGCGCAGTCCATGCAATGAGGGCAAAATAAAACTGAAAACCAAAGGGTGCCTGCGGTACCCTTTTTACTAAGGAAAAGATAGAATGGCAGGAGCGGACAAAGCGGGCATCAGTCTACGGATCATCAGGCAAATGAATAGCATTGGCGGGTCACTGCATACAAGTGGCTGTTCCTTTAAAATCAACCTCCAATCCCGCCAATGCCGACCCGGACAGGATTGGCATAAATAATGCTTTAAGAATGATTATTATTATCAAATTAAGGGCTTATAAACTTTAAATAAGAGCAACAACTATGACTAAGCTAACGCAATTGAAGTCGGTGCTGTATCTTGTAGCAGCATTCACCGTGTACCAGGGCACATCCCCGCTTGTGCATGCTGACGCAGGCGGAAGGACAGGTTACTCCGGAAATCCGGCGACACATGGTGGAGCAACGTGCTCCTCGTGCCACAGTGGCGGACCTGCTACGACTGTCTCTTTGAGCGGTCCGACTTCGGTAGCGCCAAATTCCACGAACGCCTACACTATTACCATCACAAGCGCTGGCCAGAAAGCCGGTGGCTTTGACGTATCCACTACAGCCGG
>JANYBI010000682.1 GCA_025360875.1 Lentisphaerota bacterium | reverse complement strand
CTGAAGGCTTCTTGTTAGCAACTATAGTTTCTATTAACTTTCTGAAATTATCCAATTCTGAAAACTTATATTCTTTTACTTCAAAATTCAGTTCTTGCTTTAGAAATGTTTCAAAGAAAGTGAATTCCAATGAATCAATATCCCATTTAAGATTTCTATAGTAAGTGCTATATATATCTATGAATTTGTTTTCAGGAAGCAACCTGAATCTCTCAATTTCTTTGATTATAAAAGCCTCGCAAAAGCCCTTTAGCACTTTGTCTGCAAGAGTAAAATTATCTCCAAAAGCGTCTTCCCATAATTTTTTATTAGATTCTCTATCCTTGTATTCCTTTGGTAAATTACGTCCATCAAGACATAAGAATGATTTTATTTTATCAAAGATTTTCATCGTATGCTAACTTCTTATTATGGGTATTTCCCCATTTGCTGGTAAAAACAGGGGGATGGCGACAGGATGTCTCGTCCCCCTCCTTAAAATTAGCCTCATAATTGTTAAAATCAATCCTGTTCCCTGATGCACTATATTTTGAATGGGTATTTGTGCATATAATCAGGTTACCCTTATTATGTATTCCCATCCTTTTTAAAATCGAAATTTGGGATTATTGTATTTAATATATTCAAACATTTAAGGTGCTTACATGAAAAAACTTCTTGTTACTGGCAGCAGCGGACTTATCGGTTCCGAATGTGTCACATATTTCGACTCCAAGGGATGGAGCGTCTACGGCATAGACAACAACATGCGAAAGGACTTTTTCGGACCTGACGGCGACACCAGCTGGAACCTCAGGCGGATCCAGGCATGCACGAAGAATTTCAAGCATCACTCGCTCGACATACGCGACCGGCAGGCGATCCTGAAGTTCTTCGAGGAGTTCAGGCCTGACTTCATAATCCACTGCGCCGCACAGCCCAGCCACGATCTGGCGGCATCCCGTCCATTTGACGATTTCGACGTCAATGTCGTCGGCACGATGAACATGCTTGAGGCGACCCGCCGTTATGCCATCGAATCGCCTTTCTGTTACATGAGCACCAACAAGGTATATGGGGACACGCCGAACAGGCTCAAGCTGAAAGAGCTGAAGACCCGCTGGGATTATGCCGACAAGAAGTACAAGGACGGGATAGACGAGACCATGAGCGTCGACCAGTGCCTGCACAGCATTTTCGGGGCAAGCAAGGTCGCCGCGGATGTCATGGTACAGGAATACGGTAAATATTTCCAGATGAAGACTTCCTGCTACCGCGGCGGATGTCTCACCGGACCTTCGCATTCCGCTGCCGAACTTCATGGGTTCCTCGCATATCTCATCAAATGCGTGAAGGAGAAACGGCATTACAGGATTTTCGGCTACAAAGGCAAGCAGGTGCGCGACAACATACATTCATTCGACGTATGCAGGGTCTTCGAGGAATTCTATCTCCATCCGCAGTGCGGGGAAGTCTACAACCTTGGCGGCGGCAGGGGAAACAGCATTTCAATGCTCGAGTCGATCAAGCTTGCCGAGGACATTGTCGGGAAGAGGCTGGACTACGAATATCTCGACGAGAACCGCAAGGGCGATCACATATGCTACATCTCCGATCTTGCGAAACTCAAGAAGCATTTCCCTGACTGGGACGTCACCAAGTCTCTTGATGACATCTTCAATGAGATTGCCAGCGCGATGAAATGATGAAGAACTATTTCCAGAAATTTCCTTGCATGTGGCAGGCGCTACTCCTTCTTTTCATGTGCATAATACTCATGCTCTTCCTGGGTATCGTTGGCGCTGTCCTTTCATATGCGATCAACTTTGCGATTCCCGCAACCCGCGGACACCATGCATTTGTGAGCCTTTTCATAAATTCCTTTCTTTCGATTGGGGCTTTTGTCCCGTTATGCGCGATCTTCTTCTATTTGACGGATCATCCATATCCCAGGACGTTCAGGCTGACAGCTCTTCATCCTGCCATGATAATTTCGCTGATGGTCTATGTGGCCGGTTCCTCAATAGTTCTTTCAGATGTCGACAACCTTACCCGATGGATCTTTCCGCTTCCGGATTTCCTGGTGAAGCTTTTTGAAAGCGTCTATTCCAGCAGGACAGGGGCCTTGCTGCTCATGGTGGTGATGGCTCCCCTTGTCGAGGAACTTCTGTTCCGAGGGGTCATCCTTGGAGGTTTCCTCAAGCATTACTCGAAGAGGAACGCAATAATATTTTCAGCGTTCCTGTTCGCCATTTATCATCTCAACCCATACCAGTTCACAGGCGCATTTGTCGGAGGAATAGTGCTGGGATGGATCTTTGCGGAGACGGAATCGCTGCTGCTGTGCATTTTCCTGCACGGGATTTTGAATTTCGTGGCATGGTCAACCAAGTTCATTGAGCTCCCTTTCAGCATTTCCGGCTTCAACTCGGACGGTCCTGCGGGCAAAGTCGAATTCCAGCCCGTCTGGTTCGACATGCTTGGAATCCTCCTTTTCCTGTCCGGACTGGTTCTTGTTTCATTGACCATGAGGAAATATTACAGAAAGCAGGCGGCGCCGGACTGTCTTCAACAGCCTACTTGAGTCAAATGAGGATAAATGGCATGTTGAGTTTGAAGTTTGATGTTGGAGAGGTTGTTGGGTGTTGACGATACGCTCATGTTTCCGCGTGGCCGGATTACATGAAACGGCTTGGTTATCTTGGATTTATCAAATTTTCGTAGTCAGAATGATTTCCAATCCAAAACCAGATAATGCCATCTCTGCCCAGCGTGTCTATTCCAAGTGCCCTGTAATTCAATCCGGCTCTCACTGACCAGTAAACTCTTATTTTCTTCAAATGAAGAGATGGATGATGGTGGTTCTTTTTCAGTAGTTTGAATTTCTCGTCGGCAAGGGATTGTATTTCCGGAGAAAGTTTGTTATAGCAAATCTAGAAATCAGGAGATGCAAAATGATTCATAATTTCTTGCATTTCCCTTTTTTAAATTCGGAAATGGCTTTTTCTCCCAATGCAGATAACTTGCCGGAACTAATATGGATTTCCAGCTCCAGATCCCATTTTTCTTCCTCGAAATGCTCAAACCATTTCAAAAAGGATTTATATTCGGGGTCCGGCAGTTTTATAACCGCATTTTGTATTTCCGCAATAGTCGTCATAGCTCACCTCATAATTTGCTTGAATATACCATAATGCAGGAGAATTTCAAAAAACTATATTTTGCGAAATAACTTCTTATTCCACCCCCAAAATGGCGGTCACCGATTTTTCCGGAACTATCATGAAGCTTCCTGTGAGGCTGAGTCCGAGCTTTTCAAGTTCGAGCGACTTGAAGAACTGCTTCTGGTTTTTGACGCCAAGATCTCCGAACCCGGGGCTGAACCTCATCTTTGTCAGTTTGAATCCGTCTTTCTTTGCGATGTTCGCACAGATGAGATTTATCTGGCACACGACCTCGTCGGCTATTTCGGAAGCTGCGGCATCAACTATTACCGCTTCGGAACCTTTTCCTTCCGCGATGAGCCTGCTGGTCTCTTCGCTTATTCCGATTCCGACCGTCGATGCCATCATCACGACTTTGGAACTGTCCTTAAGGAGCTTTGCGAGACTCGCACTTCTGAACTTGGTTCCGTCGGAAAGGACAATATCGCTGCCGGTTTTCCTGCTTATGTCGAGAAACCTGTATACGCCACTGCATTCGCACAACGACATGGCGAACCCCAATGTCCTCTCAAACAATTCCAGGCTCTTTCCGTCCAGGCGCGTCTTGTGGACATTGAACTTGAGCCTGGACAGGATGTCCTTCCTCGGCGCTTCTACGTGTATGTTTTCTATTCTGTGAATCTTCGAGTCCATCTTTTCACTCAGCATAAGTATGTTGGGCCCTGGTCGCCTATGGCGCCGCCTGAGGCGGGTAAACTTTAGCCCGACAATTTGATTTTCCGTACGAAATATAAGAAATGTCGGGCTAAAAGCCCAACTTACTTGACTGCGATTATCGCAAAATGCGTATGGAAGCTTTTCAGGGGGAGCAGCCTGACCGCCAGTCTCAGGAATGACAGGAAGCAGTTCTTGACGAATCCCATGTTCCTGTTGTCGGTTATACGGTAGACCACGTCGACCTTCCTGAAGCCTATCTGAAGCAGGATCTTTTTCAGATGCTCTGGGTCTATTCCGGAAGAATAGACATTGTGATATTCGGCCAGATCCTCGGTGGCGGATGCAAAGCCGTGTTTTCCGGAAAATCTGATCCTATAATATATATGGTAGAACCTGTTGAAAAAATAATTCGGGTCGTGATCCGTGTATAGGGTGCCGCCATTGCACAAGATCCTATGGGATTCCCTGAAAAGCTTTTCATGGTCCAGGAGATGGTGGAGCAGGGCATAGCAGGAAACACAGTTGAAAGATGAATCTTTGAACGGAATATTTTCAGCATCACTTCCGATCAGCGAGGCTTCCGGAAAATCACCTTTGATTTTCACCAGCAGGTTTTCCCCTATGTCGCAGCCGACGCAGGACTTGAAAATCCCAATTGCTATCCTGAGAAGGTTTCCCGTACCTGTCCCGATGTCCAGATACCGGTCGTTTCCGGAACTGTCAGCGGCCTTCCTGAGAATTGCGGAGCAGGCTTTTTTACGTTCCTCGTTGAATATGCTTTCATTGAGGTTGTACTTTTCCGGGGTGATTGAGTTGTAGACTTCCCTGTTCGCCTTCTTTATTTTGGAAGCAAGATCATTCTCGTCCATAAATACCTCTTCATGAGCCAAACCCCTGAAATTGAAACACAGGGAAATATAAACCATGAAATAAACTAATAACAGGAAAAATCCATATTCGCCTATTTTCTTTTCGG
>JANYBI010000656.1 GCA_025360875.1 Lentisphaerota bacterium | reverse complement strand
ACAAAGCTGGGAGTGAAGATTTTTATTTTAATTGCCATTTTACTTTTATATAAAAAATGCTAGTTTTTTATATGTCAATGCTTTCTGAAAAACTTATCGAATACATGAAACCCCAGGATCTGCTCATCAAGCTGCATTTGGAGTTCCGGTTCAAGAGAGTATCCAGGATTCCTGCCGACAAGATACGCAGGAGGACATATATCCCCATTGACAGGAATTCGCTGGACCATATCAGCTTGATGAGCAGATCCTGGGGTTTCATGTATTCGATAAGTTTTTCAGAAAGCATTGACATATAAAAAACTAGCATTTTTTATATAAAAGTAAAATGGCAATTAAAATAAAAATCTTCACTCCCAGCTTTGTCTCTTCGTGTCTTTGTGTTAAATTCCTATTCTTTGTTTCTTATGCCCGCAAAAAGTGGGCACTTTAATTTTTTACGAAGGAAAAAATTATGCTTGACGCACTTAAGAAAAACCCGAAGTTCAAGGGGCGCAAAGGCCCGCTGGTACTGATGATACTCGACGGAGTCGGCTACGGGAAATACAAGGAAGGCGACGCCGTCCTGGCCGCAAACACTCCGGTACTCAATAAGCTTACGGCGACATGCCCGCACACACAGCTCAAGGCGCACGGCAAGGCAGTAGGTCTGCCGAGTGATGCCGACATGGGCAACAGCGAAGTCGGACACAACGCCATCGGCTGCGGACGCGTATTCGAACAGGGTGCGATGCTTGTGAACCTTGCCATCTCCAATGGCAGCATGTTCAGCGGTTCGGTCTGGAAGGAATTGATCTCGAATTGCCAGAAGAACAAGTCGGCGCTGCATTTCATAGGACTCTTTTCCGACGGAAATGTCCATAGCCATCTCAACCATCTCAAAGCGATGATCGAACAGGCGAAGAAGGAAGGTGTCAAGAAAATCAGGATACATGCGCTGCTCGACGGACGCGACGTTCCGGAAACTTCGGCGCTTGACTACATCGAACCTTTTGAGGAATATCTGAAGAAGCTCAACGCCGACGGTTGCGACTTCCGCATTGCCTCGGGCGGTGGCAGGATGGTCATCACGATGGACCGTTACCAGGCCAACTGGGACATGGTCCGCAAAGGCTGGGATATACATGTCCATGGCAAAGGAAGATATTTCAAGACCGCCAAGGAGGCCATCGAGACCCTGAGGACCGAGACCAAGGCCATCGACCAGGATCTCCCGCCGTTCGTGATTGCAGATGACGGGAAGACTCCGGTCGGACCTGTGAAGGATGGTGACTCCGTTGTCTTCTTCAATTTCAGGGGAGACAGGGCGATTGAGATTACTGCAGCTTTCGAAGAGGACAGTTTAGACAAGTTTGACCGTTCGCCGCGCCCGAAGGTGGTCTATGCGGGCATGATGCAGTATGACGGCGACCTGAAGGTCCCCAAGAAATACCTCGTGGTGCCACCGGCGATCGACAGGACAATCGGCGAATATCTATGCGCTACCGGCCTTTCGCAGATGGCGATAAGCGAGACGCAGAAATTCGGGCATGTCACATATTTCTTCAACGGCAACCGTTCAGGATATTTTGACAAGAAGCTCGAGACATATGTTGAGATTCCTTCGGACATCATACCGTTCGAACAGCGTCCATGGATGAAATGCGCCGAGATAACTGACAAGGTCTGCGAAGCTGTCCTGAGCGGTAAATACAAGATGATCCGTCTCAACTATCCCAACGGCGATATGGTAGGCCATACCGGGATTTATGATGCGGTACTTGTGGCGATGGGAGGACTTGACATCTGCATCGCAAGGGTCATGGAGGCGGTCAAGAAGGCTGGCGGAATACTTCTCATCAGCGCCGATCATGGGAACGCGGACGACATGTATGAGCATGACGAGAAAACCGGGAAGGTCAAGACTGACAAGGAAGGTAATCCGAGACGCAAGACCAGCCATTCCCTCAATCCTGTGCCGTGCATAATCTACGATCCGGAATCCAAGGGCGAATATATGGAAACGCTCAACGAGGGGCTTGGCATAAGCTCGCTGGCGGCGACATCCATGGAACTGCTGGGTTACCAGCCGCCTGAAGGATATGACAATTCGGTCATCAAATTTAAGTGATTTCCCAGCTTGAAACACGTTGTTTACGGTTTATATTTTATGGTTTTTAATAATTTATTAAATAAGCATATCTAAGGAATGAAATAAGGAAAGGGGTTTTGCATCAATGAACAAAAAACTGCTTGCTCTTGTAGGTGGAGTGTTGTTTACCGTGGCTCTTGTGATTTATGCTGACGATGGTAAAGAGGCTGACGAGGCAGTTAAGCCTGAAGCCGCACCAGCCGCTGAAGTTCCGAAGGCTGAAGAAGCAAAACCTGAAGTAGCTCCTGCAGAGGAAAAGAAAGCTGAAGAAGCGAAGCCGGAAGCCGCTGAGGAAAAGAAAGCCGAAGCTGCGCCTGCTGCAGAAGCCCCGAAAGCAGAAGAAGCAAAACCTGAAGCCGCACCGGCTGCTGAAGCTCCTAAGGCCGAAGCCGCCCCCGCTGCAGAAGAACAGAAGGTTGAAGCCGCGCCTGCCGCTGAAGTTGCCGCCCCAGCCGCTGAGGAAAAGAAAGTCGAAGCTGCCCCTGTTGCAGAGGCTCCTAAAGCTGAAGAAGTGAAGCCTGAAGCTGCACCTGCTGCCGAAGCTCCCAAAGCAGAAGAAGTAAAACCAGAGGTTGCTGCGCCAGCTGCTGAAGCTCCTAAAGCTGAAGCCGTACCGGCTGCAGAAGAAAAGAAGGTTGAAGCCGCGCCTGTAGCTGAAGTTGCCGCACCTGCCGCTGAGGAGAAGAAAGTTGAAGCCCCCAAAGCCGCACCAACACCTGCTGCAGCTAAGAAAGATGAACCCGGCAGCAAATATTCGATCCTTAAGACCGTTGTGATGTATATACCCAACAGGCTGATCGACATCCTTGACATCGTCACATTTGATGTTGGCGCAGGAGCTCCTTTCGGTGCTGACGTCAGGCTTACCCGTTGGATGCAGTTTGGCGGCAAGACCGTCGACAGATATTTCGTTGGCAAGAATTGCTCGCGGCAAATAGGCGGTGGATATGAGGCCGGATGGAACTATGAGTTTTTCTGTTTTGAATCTGAGCGCCTTTATGTCGAGGATACTTTCGGTACAATGAATAAATATGTTCTCAGGGAGAAGAATCTCGGTGTTGCAAATCCGAAGGATACCGGATTTGTGAAAAACAGGGATTTCTGGGAAATCGGCGTCAATGCCGGATGGGTTGTCTCCATGGGAGTTGCAATACACCCTGTTGAGATTGCCGATGCTATAGCAGGAATATTCCTGATTGACCTCGGCAAGGACGATTACGGCAAC
This sequence comes from Lentisphaerota bacterium, assembly GCA_025360875.1. GTDB lineage: Bacteria > Verrucomicrobiota > Lentisphaeria > Victivallales > GWF2-50-93 > GWF2-50-93. Next base: position 3,954 of record JANYBI010000656.1, on the reverse strand, counting down.
GAAGCTCCAGTAGTCGCCGCTCCCGTAGCCGATCCTGCCAAGGATGTGAAGAAATGATGTCCGGACGATATTGAACTTACAAAAAACGCGCTTTGAACAGCGCGTTTTTTTTTGTCTTCTCGAAGTTGAAATTTCAGTTCAAGAATATATCTGTGTTAAATGTTTAACAATTAAAGTCAATTTGTCATAAAAAAGGGAAACGCAATGTCTGAAACAGTTCTTGAAAAAATCCGCGCAAAGGCGAAAGCACTTAACCGCAAGATCTGCCTTACCGAGTCCGATGACGTCCGTAACCTCAAGGCTGCAGAGAAACTTGCGGCAACCGGTTATGCGCGTCCAGTCCTTGTCGGTGTCGCGGCAGCGATAGAAAAGCTTGCGGCTGAAAATTCCGTAAGCCTTAAGGGCGTGGAGATAGTCGATGTCCTGGGCAGTCCGAAATTTGATCATTATGCCAAGACGGTTTATGAGCTTCGCAAAAGCAAGGGCCTTACCGAGGAACAGGCACGGGAATGGATAAAGGACACATGCGTTTTTTCGGCGGCGATGGTCTGTGCCGGTGATGCGCACGGCTATGTGTCGGGTGGAGGCAATCCCAAGGGCTACAACCATAATACAGCACAGAAGACAAAGCCGTCCCTCCAGCTTTTCAAGACTGCTCCAGGCATCAAGACCGCATCGGCATATTTCATCATGCAGCTTCCTGATCCGAAGTGGGGGTTCAACGGAGCGTTCTTCTATGCCGACTGTGGCATGAACATAAATCCGAATGCCGATCAGCTTGCGGAAATCGCAGTATGTACGGCTAGGACTTTCAGGAACTTCACTGGAGATGAGCCGCGTGTAGGTATGATCAGCTGTTCCACCAAAGGTTCCGCGAAGGATCCGACGATTGACAAGGTCATTGAGGCGACTGCAAAAGCGAAACTGCTTGATTCAGCCCTCAAGATTGATGGTGAATTCCAGTTTGATGCCGCCGTTATTCCGTCCATTGGAAAAGCGAAAGCCCCGAATTCTGAAATAGCTGGAACCTGCAATGTCCTGATTTTTCCTGACCTCAATTGCGGCAACACGATGTACAAGGCGACTGAAAGGCTTGCAGGAGCGATCGCGATCGGACCTCTGGTACAGGGTCTCCGCAGGCCATTCAACGACGTGTCTCGCGGATGTTCGGCGGATGACATCGTGGACTGTGCGGCGGTGGCGGCGATAACCGAGTGGACTGAATAAGTATTTTTTTACGACGTAAAAAAATATAAAGGAGATGATTATGAAATTCTACGATGTGGTTAAAAGCAGAAAAAGCATACGTTCATATAAAGGTGATCCTGTCGACATGGAAGCGCTCCAGAGGATTGGCGAGGCCGTGAATCTCGCGCCGTCGGCATGCAACATCCAGCCATGGTGTTTCAGGATCATATTGAACAGCGAAGTCCGCAAAAGCATATGTTCGTGCTACAAGAACGACTGGCTCAAGCAGGCGCCGGCCATCGTTATCGCGATGGGCAACAGGGATGTGGCATGGAAACGTCTCGATGGTGGAAGCATCATTGACGTGGACATCGGCATAGCCATGGAGCATCTTGTCCTTGCGGCAACCGCCGAAGGTCTTGGTACATGCTGGATTTGCGCATACGATGTGAAACGGATGAATTCAGTCCTGGGAATCCTTCCGCCATGGGACGTGCTCGCAATATCCCCACTGGGAAAGCCTGCGGAGAATCCTGAAGCCCGCAAGAGAAAGCCGGTGTCTGAAGTTTTCAGGATTGTTGAATGAATGTAACCCAGCCATTGCTTATTGATGGTCCGGACTGGACCTGTTATTTTTCTCCTGGTGACCGTGAAAAACTTGTTTTCAAGAGTTCCGGGCAGGAGATTTTTTCCATTTTCGGAATGTCCTTTGGAAAGTTTGACGAGACGGCCGCCTATTGCAGCAAGTCGAAAAAACATGAAGCCATAGACACTCTCAACAGCAGCATGGAAACTGTCAACGTCCTGCCTTTCGGATCCGAGCCTACCGTAACAAGGAAATGCGAGATTGCCGGGAACCATGGGATTGTCATGACTGATTTCGATCTGCGGTCTAAGATCGAGCTGCCGGCATTTGAAGTTGACAATCTGATCCTGAAAGGCGTCTGGTCCAGGATAGGTGTCGTCAGAATATCATCGCCGCTTCCTCTGGCGGATGACATCAGATGGCATGCGGTGGAAGAGGGAAAACCTTTCCGGCTGGAATTGGATGCTGTTCCGCTTCTTCTGCTTTTTGAAAGGAACGATGGATTCAGGCTTGAGATAGGGACAGGCGACGATATCTGGCGCTGGCTGAATACATCCTTGTTCCCCGGTTCATCCCAATCAGTCGTTATTGAGAAAAAAGACGGCGGGATAAGCCTCGCGAGAAGACTGGCCGTATGGAGCAATGATACGTTGATAATTCCAAGGAAGTACAGGTTCAGCTGGTATTTCGCATGGGAACGGCCTGGCATGAAATTTTATGAGGCTGTCAAGACGGATGATGTCGACTATTTCACCTTTCCCGAGGGTGATGTTCCGCAGCAGCTTGCGGCATGCTGTGACGGCAGGAACCTGGGAGTCTCGTGTTTCCATTCGCCGGCTGTTTCTGGAATTTTCAGAAGTCTTGTAAGAGCTGCGCTGGGCAGCCGGAACTCGAAAGATCTCGTGATTGGAAACCTGACCGTTCCGTTATGCGATACAGCCGCGCATCTTGAACGTCCGCAACGCCAGCTCCTCATGCATTGGAACATGGCGAGGATATTCGACCACTGGCTCTGGGCGAACAAGCAGCTCAGGAATTCCGGCGCGTCATTCTATGCGGTGCCCGCAAAGAACGACATGATATTCCACTCTCTTCCCTCTGTCAGAGGACTCTCAGAGATAGGGCGGCTTCCCGGCCCCAAGTGATTTTCTTCCATGATTTTGCTGTCTCAAAATTCATGCGGCTTCAAAATAAGCTTGCCGATAGGACGTATTATATATTGAAGGTCGGCTAAGAACGTCAGTTGGATTTCAAACTTAAGTTTGGCATGGTATTGTAAAACTATGAAGAAAATACTCATACTGTCTCTGCTCATATGTTTCCAGGCGCTCAGGGCGGAAGTCTTCACGCTGGCTCCATTTTCAGGTGATGGCAAGGGCGATCCGACTGATTTCCTCCATCCACTCAATCTGTGGACAGAACCAGTCATAATAAACGGGATATCCGTATCCTTGAAAATATGCGCGCTCGAAATAGGACTGGACATCTCACTTGACCAGCTCAAGAAAAATTATCCGGGCGCAAAGATCATGAGGAACAGCAATTCAGCCCTGATCGAGTTCAAAGATCCTGACGGTGACAGGAAAAGGATATATTTAGTCGAACTCGGAGGGCTTTATCCGGTCCTCCAGTTCTCCATGGATCTTCCCGCGAAAATGCCTGACACGCCGTCGTGGCCGAAAGATCTGCCTCTTCCGCCAGACTCGACGCCGGTCTCCACAATGGAATTTCCTAACCGCAAGTCTTCCTATGGAAATTTCAAGACTTCTCTTCCGGCGGATGCAGCACTAAGTTCCATGACGATGCAGCTCAATGCTGAGGGCTGGCAGTCCTTTGGAACCCATAACAATCCCGCCACAAGTTCAAAAGGCGACATTTTCATAAATAAGAAACCGCTAAGGATCATGGCTGTATCGTTCGCTGAAAATGAGAAGGGCGAAGTCAGCGGTTCAGTGTATGTGAAGCCGTTAAAGGAGTAGAGTCGTCGGTTGCCGGTAGGCAGTTGCCGGCTGCAAGAAGACAGATGACGGATTGTAATGTTGGAGTTCACGGCTTTAGCGTGTCTTGTTTTTGTTGGAGACCTCAAGTCAAGTATTTCAGCAGGTAGAGGGTGCCACGCATGAAATCTATCTTTGGATATATTTCCTTCTTTCTCCTTATAGTTGGTTTTACAGGATGTG
>JANYBI010000648.1 GCA_025360875.1 Lentisphaerota bacterium | reverse complement strand
TCACGGGATGCACGACTGGTACATCGGGTCAACAGTGTTAAACAGAGGTGTTCCAAAACCCGTACAGAACCTGACTAAGACTTTCGAATATAACAACATCTCCTCGCTGGAGAATCTTTTCAGCAGATATCCCGGCAAGTTCGCGGCAGTCATACTGGAACCTGCGCAGGGGGAGCCTCCGAAAGACAACTTCCTGGGCAAAGTCAAGGCTCTCTGCCGGAAGAATGGAGCGGTCCTTATCTTTGACGAGGTGGTTTCCGGCTTCAGGCTGGCTCTTGGCGGAGCGCAGGAATACTACAAGGTCATACCTGACCTAGCAGCAATAGGCAAAGGAATGGGCAACGGGCTCCCGATCTCCGCTGTCGCCGGAAAGAAGGAACTGCTCAAGCTCATCGAGGATGGGATTTTCATATCAACGACATTCGGCGGCGAGGCTCTCTCTCTTGCCGGCAGCATGAAGACGATAGAGATACTTGGGAGATCAGGGTCGTTCCCTCATATCTGGAAAGTTTCATCCGCGCTGGCAGATGAATCCATGAAGCTTTCAAAAGCCAAGGGGCTCGGTGAAATTATCAGCATGTTCGGACTTCCTCCGCACAGCGGTTTAATCTTCAAGGCCACGGGCAAACTTACAAGCCTGGATATCCTCGCAGTATATCAGCAGAGACTGCTGATGAACGGAATACTCACCGTAGGAATAAACAATTTCTGCCTGGCGACCAGCATGAAGGATGTCAGCTTGCATCTTGAAGCCATAGATCAGGCTCTCGATGACATCAAAAAAGCTGTTGAACGCGACAGCATCAAAGGCATTGTGGAAGGCAGAAGGATAACTCCGATCTTCAAAAGAAACTGAGATGAAGAAAAAGGCAGTCATAATCAGGGCGGACGCATCGGTCAAGACCGGCACGGGACACGTGATGCGTTGTCTTGCCCTTGCCCAGGAACTCAGGAATTCCGGGATGGAAGTCCATTTCGCGGTATCCGAATGCCCTGACGCTCTGGTCAAGAAAATCAAAGCCGAATCGATCTCCGTTATCAAAATCAAGTCGAAAGCCGGAACATTGAAGGACGTCGCAGAAACTGCGAAATTCACAGAGAAAAAAAAGGCGACATGGCTCGTCGTCGACGGATACATATTCTCAGACAAATATCAGGAAGCCATCAAGAAGGCCGGACTAAGGCTTCTGTTTGTGGACGACTACGGCCATTGCAGCAGCTATTCCGCGGACATTATCCTGAACCAGAACCTTTATGCCGGCACTCATTTCTATCCTGATGCCGCACCTTTCACCAGGATACTTCTGGGAACACAATATGCCTTACTCCGCAAGGAGTTTTCGCCATACATCCATTGGAAGAGGCAGATTCCTGAAAAGGCCACGAAGCTGCTGGTCACCCTGGGAGGAAGCGATCCTGACAATACGACTTTAAAGATAATCAAAGCGGTCAAAGCTTCACACCTGGACCTGCATGTGAGAGTGGTGGCTGGCGGAGCAAATCCACACCTCAAGTCGATTGAAAAGGAAATCTCCAAATCTCCAAGTCTCCAGATTCTTAAAAATGTCTCCAACATGCCTGAACTCATGGCGTGGGCCGACATCGTGATCACAGCCGGAGGAAGCACATGCTGGGAAACATGCTTCATGGGCCTGCCCAACATCATCATATACTGCGCGGACAACCAGAAGCCGATCGCGCTGAGCCTTGAAACCTCGGGAGCCGCAATCAATCTCGGGCATAACTGTGATCTTGAGGAGAAAAAGCTGATCTCGGAGTTGAAGTCTCTTGTAAAAGATGCCGATCTGCGGAACAGGATGTCCGAGAAAGGCCGGCTGCTTGTCGATGGCAGAGGGGCGCAGAGGATAACCTATTCCATGGGCGGACTTTTCCTGAGGAAAGCCTTGAAGGACGACTGCAAGTTCATATGGGAGCTTTCAAATTCCAAGCCGATCCGCGAAGTATCTTTCTCCAGGAATCCAATACCATGGGATCATCACAAGGAATGGTATGAAAGGATGTTGAAAGACAAGAGCTGCTTCTTCTGTGTCGCAGAGACTGCGGAAAGGAAACGTGCAGGACAGGTAAGATTCAGGATCAACGGGAAAGATGCGACGATATCCACGAGCCTGGCGCTTGAATTCAGGGGCAAGGGATATGGAAGCATACTCATATATGAGGCTTCGAACGGGCTTTTCGCCAGTTCCAAGGTCAAAACGGTGCACGCATACATAAGGCCGGACAACAAGGGATCCATGAGATCTTTCGAGAAAGCCGGATTCAGGCAGGTCGATCTTGACAGTTTCGCAATTGAAAAAGGCTCATTGCACCTGATATCGGAGAAAAGCGGCACATGAAAAACTGCATTCAGATAAACGGACATAAAATCGGTTCCGGACATCCTGTATATGTCATCGCGGAAGTCTCCGCGAACCATGGACATAGTTTTGAAAAGGCTGTCAAGATAATCATGGCCGCTAAAAAGGCCGGTGCGAACGCAGTCAAGATACAGACCTACACTCCAGACACCCTCACGATCGACTGCGACAACAGATATTTCAGGATCGGCAAGGGCACAATATGGGAAGGAAAGACCCTCTACAGGCTTTACGGCGAGGCTCATACTCCATGGGACTGGCAGCCAAAACTGAAGACAATAGCTGAGAAGCTGGGATTGGACTTTTTCTCGACGCCTTTCGATCCGAGCTCGGTCGAGTTTCTCGAGAAAATAAAAATGCCCGCATACAAGGTCGCATCCTTCGAACTTGTGGATCTGCCTCTCATCAGGAGAATAGCGCGGACAGGCAAGCCCATGATAATGTCCACAGGCATGGCTTCGCTAAAGGAGATAGTCGAAGCTGTCAAGGCTGCACGTTCCTCGGGATGCAGACAGCTGGCTCTTCTGAAATGCACAAGCGCATATCCGGCACTTCCAGCGGAGATGAACCTTAGGACAATTCCAGACATGATAAGACGGTTCCAGACTGTCGCAGGTCTTTCGGATCATACCCTGGGAACATCTGTGTCGGTTGCAGCCGTATCACTTGGCGCATCGATTATTGAAAAGCATATTACTCTTTCGAGAAAGGATCCGGGTCCGGACAGCTCTTTCTCGCTCGAACCCTCTGAGTTCAGGGAAATGGTTGATGCAATAAGGACGGTCGAGTCCGCTCTCGGGAAAGTAAACTATGCTGTTTCTGCGAAGGAGGCCGCTAGCAGGATATTCAGGCGCTCTCTTTTCGCAGTCGCAGACATAGGGTCCGGAGAAAAGTTAACTTCTGAAAATGTACGCTCAATAAGACCAGGACACGGGCTTGCTCCAAAATATCTTGATACCGTCCTAGGCAAGAGGGCCAAGATAAATATCCGCAGGGGAACTCCGCTGGAAAAGAGAATGTTCTGAATTAGCCGTGGTGTCAGGGAAAAATAGGGAAACAGGAATCTAGGAGATAATTTTATTCATGGAAATCACATTGAGAGAGCCGGCGCTGCCGATCATCAGGACCAGGAGACTGGTCATAAGGGACATTGAAGTCAAAGACATTTCGCCTGAATATGTCGCCTGGCTGAACAATCCGGATGTCAACAAATATCTGGAGGTAAGGTTCGTCGAACAGACCCGCCAGCGGGTTGAGGACTATATAAGGGCCAAACTCAATGATACGATATCGGGCAAGCATTTCGGCGTATATGACAACGAAGGGAAACGTCTTGTAGGGACGGTCACACTTCCGTCGATAAAGTGGAAACACCTCTCAGCTGACATCTCATTTGTTCTCGGGCATCCTGACGCCAGCGGAAAAGGATATGCGACGGAAGCAGTCCATGCAGTAACATATTATTGTTTCAACTGCTGCGGGTTCAAGAAGCTATGGGCAGGTTATTATGACGGGCACACAGGCTCTGCAAAAGTTCTCGCAAAAAACGGGTTCCGCGAAGAGGGAAGACTCATAAAGGAGCTCATAAATTACGAGGGCAAAAGGGTCGACCACGTGCTGGTGGGACTTCTGGCGGACGATTTTGTTCCGGATGAAAAGCTTCTCGGGCCACTTCCCCCGAAAATTTCCAAAATCTGACAGAGACACAACAAAGAGGAATAAAATGAGCGAACTTAGGCGCTGTTCAAAGTGCGTTATACCTGAAACACACGAGACGATCACCTTTGACGAACAGGGTGTCTGCAACATCTGCAGGCAGAATGAGATCAAGAATGAGAAGATCGACTGGAAGGTGAAAAAGAAGGAACTCGATGAACTTGTGGCCGCGTATAAGGGAAAAGGGGACTACGACTGTCTTGTGCCGTTCAGCGGCGGAAAAGACAGCACCTGGACCCTCTACTACCTTGTAAAAGAGTACAATCTGAAGCCGCTGGTGGTCAGATTCGACCATGGGTTCCTCAGGCCGACAGTTCTCGAGGATACCATACGCGTAATCCGCAAACTTGGAGTTGATTTCCATCATTTCACCCCCAACTGGAAGGTCGTGCAGAAACTCATGCTGCAGAGCTTCCTCGAAAAGGGTGACTTCTGCTGGCACTGTCATACTGGAATCTTCGCTTATCCTATGTGGGTGGCGATACGATACAACATACCATTGATCTTCTGGGGCGAGCCATCAGCCGAATACACTGCCTACTACAGCTACAACCAGCCGGAGGAAGTCGACGAGAAGCGTTTCAACCGTTTTGTAAATCTTGGAATTTCCGCGGAAGACATGGTTGTCCGGCTCGAAGGGCTGGTCGATGAACGCGATCTGAAGCCGTTCACCTACCCTCCCCTCAAGGAACTCCGCAAGATCCAGTATAAGTCGGTGTGTCTTGGATCATATGTCCCGTGGGATGTCAAAACACAGTCGGAGATTATCACAAGGGAACTTGGATGGAAGGGCGACGTGGTGGAGAACGTCCCTCCGGAATACTGCTACGAAAAAATCGAATGCCAGTTCCAGGGAGTCCGTGACTACATAAAGTTCATCAAGAGGGGATATACCCGTCCATCACATCTCTCCTCAATCGATATCAGGCATGGACGCCTCAGCCGTGAAGAAGCTCTTAAACTGATCAAGAAATACGAGGGCAAAAGGCCTGCCAGCCTCGACATCTTCCTCGACTACATTGGACTGACCGAAGAGGAATTCACGCAGATTTCGCTCAGCCATATGGTTTCACCCTATAAGCACGATCCGTCCAAAACCCAGAAGGGGGAGAAGACACACGATTTCGACAAATGGCTTAAATGCGGATCTATGCCCCGGAAAGAATCTGAAGTACAACTCGAACGCTGGAAATTCAGACATAGCTCATGATCGGTATAATCGACTATGGGATGGGGAATCTTCTTTCTGTTTTCAACTCTCTCGAATACCTGGGAGCTGAAGCGGAAATAATTTCTGATCCGGTGAAGATAGGCTCCATGGAAAGGATAATCATTCCAGGAGTCGGCGCCTTCGGCGACTGCATGAGGAATCTGACTGAAAAGGGATTTGTGGAATCTCTCAATGAATTTGCGCTTGCCAGGAAAAAACCTGTCCTCGGGATATGTCTGGGTATGCAGGCGATGGCGACAAGGAGTTTCGAGGGGGGCGAATTCAAAGGTCTGGGATGGTTTGACGCAGAAGTAGTGAAGATAATCCCCGACGATCCGAAGTTGAAAGTGCCACAGATAGGATGGAATAACATCATCAGGAAAAAAGAGCATCCGATATTGACAGGCATCCCCGAATCTCCAGACCTATATTTTGTGCATTCCTTCCACATGAGATGCAATAACAGGGAAGATCTGCTTGCGGTCTGCGATTACGGAGGAGAGGTTACTGCTGCAGTGTCGAAAGGCAATATATGCGCAACCCAGTTCCATCCTGAAAAGAGCCAGGACTACGGGTTGAAGATCCTTAAAAACTTCCTATCTTGGAAAGCTTAACAGGATGCAAAAACAGAGGCTTATCCCAAAACTCCAGATGACAATGAGTTCCTTCGGCAAAAAACCGAAGATGGTCCTCGTCACCACCATAAATTTCGACCGGATAATTGAAATCGGAGATCCGGTTTCCCAGGCGAAGATCTATGAGGCGCAGGCTGCCGATGAACTGATATTTGTCGACATCCGAGCTTCATCGGAAAGCAGGATGACGACAATTGATGTAGTGAAGAAGGCTGCCGAGCAAATCTTCATGCCGTTCACAGTAGGCGGAGGCGTTAAGAGCCTCGAAGATTTCAGAATTCTCCTCGCAAACGGCGCCGACAAGGTAAGTGTGAATACCGCCGCAGCCGAAGATCCAGATCTCATAGACAAGGCCTCGAAAGTCTTCGGCGCACAGTGCGTCGTCCTCAGCATAGACTTCCGCAGGAACAAGGAAGGCAGGAGCAGAGTCTTCGTCAAAGGTGGAAAAGAGGAAACATCCCTGGATCCGCTGGAATGGGCGGTTGAAGGCGAGAAAAGAGGTGCAGGTGAAATCCTGCTGACTTCAATTGACAGGGACGGAACCCGGCAAGGACTTGACTTGGAGATGACCAACACAATATCCGAAGCGGTCTCGATACCGGTCATCACTTCGGGGGGATGCGGGCTTGCAAGACATTTCGTAGAAGGATTTATCCAGGGGCATGCCGATGCCGTATCTGCCGGCACCTATTTCTGCTTCAAGGATGAAAATCCCATGCAGACCAGAGCCCAGATAAAAAATGCCGGAATTTCAATAAGGCTACACCAATAGAAGAGGACATCATGAGACAGGATATCCCAAAAACGATGAACTTCGATACCGCGCGGATGAAACGCCTTTTTGATGCAATTGCTCCCCTGCCACGGATGGTAAATAGCCCTGGCCTGGATACGACTTTTGAAATTATCTCGAAGGAATTTCCAGATATCATCCTGCATGAATATCCGGTCGGCAGTGAATGCGAAGATTGGATTGTCCCTCCAGCCTGGGAAGTCTGCGGGGGCTGGATGAAAAATGAAAGTGGAGAATTGATCGCATCAACAGATGAGAACCTCCTCTTTGTCGCCCCTTACAGCAAGCCGGTCGACGGATGGTTCACCAAGGATGAAATCATCAGCCATCTGCGCACACGCCCTGAACAGCCGGACGCTTTCATACTCGAACACCGTCTCGCATACAACTACCGTCTTAAGACCTGGGGTATTTCACTGCCACATAATAGATGGAGCAGTCTCCCGGATGGTCGCTATCACATAAAGATCGAAGTAAAAACCCATAATTCCCCACTTAAAACAGCAGATCTTTTTCTGCCGGGGGAACGTCCGGAAACCCTATGCATCTGCGCACATATTGACGAGTTGTGCAACGATGATCTGAGCGGATGCGTTGCCGCCATGGAGCTTATGCATTTCCTCCAATCACTGCCCCGGCGCAATTATTCATACCAGATGCTGCTTGTTCCGGAAATGTTCGGGACATTGTTCTATCTTTACCACAACAGGGAAAAGGTTGCCAAAACCATAGGCATGCTAAACCTCGAGACCCTGGGAGATGGCCGGGAATGGTGCCTCAAGGGCACTCATCCGGCAGGACATTCCATCGAACAGATCCTTCGGATGGCATTGCGGCAAAATCAAACCAAAGCCTGTGAACTGAATTTTTTTGAGGGCTACGGCAATGATGAACGCTATTTTGCCTGGCCGACGATCAATCTGCCTGGCGTCGCCCTGCAGCGCTATCCCTACGACAAATATCATTCAAGTCTCGACACTCCAGATAAAATCAATATGTCCTATATGAAGGAAGCCCTTGCTGTTTGCAAAATATTCATAGAGATATTGGAAACCAATTCCATCCCTGCCTATACACGGCTACTTCCTCCCTGGCTGACAAGGCACGATCTTTATGTTGATGTCTCTGACAATCCGGCCAGCTACCATAAGCTGAATGATCTGGCGCTATATCATATTGACGGACACCGTTCCATACTTGAACTTGCCCAACTGGCGGACCTGAACTTTTCCGAGTTGAAAACCTATCTTGACCGTTTTGAGGATGAGAAACTTATAGCGTTCTCTCCTGTAAATTGGAAACTCAAATAAACAATAAGATAAATAATTCCTTACAATAAGGGAGTATTCTGAAATGACCCATAAAACTTCAAGTATTGACTTTTTGCAGGCTGTTGTCCGGGAACACGCCGACGATGTCTTCGCCATCGACAGCCAGACGGACGAACATCTCAGTTATCGGGACTTCAATCTGGCCGTCACAAAAGTTTCCGCACAGCTCCTGACCGCCGGTTTCAAAAAAGGTGACAGAGTCTTGGTTATGATGGACAATTCCCTGACTTTGTCTGTTCTCTATTTCGGTTGTCTTTATGCAGGACTGGTAGTTATCCCTGTCAATCCGATATTGTCAACTTCACAAATGGCTTACATTCTTGCCGACGGCAACCCCAAGCTCATCGCCGTTTCCTCTAATTATGCTCAACAGGCAGTACAATTGCGGGCCGACAAAGACATCAGGATATGGCTGGTAGATAAAAACATGGATAATAAGCATGAGGGTTGTGAGACTATCAACCCAATGAAACTGTCTATTAAGCCGTCAGCCAAATTTGATGTCGACGACAACGACGAACTGATCATGGTATATACTTCGGGAACCACGGCAGACCCGAAAGGCGTGGTTCACAATCTCGGGAGTCTGGTCGGCAATGCACGCCTGATATGCGATACGCTGCCTGCCATGAAGGGTGGTCGCTATTATAACATTCTTCAGATGACCTATCTGGGCGGATATTACAATCTGCTGTTGATTCCGTTTGTCTCCGGAGGAAGCGTAGTCATCTCCGGCGGATTCAACGCACAGACAGTACTGCGTTTCTGGGAACCGGTAATCAAATACAAGATTACAGTCCTCTGGTTAGTTCCAACCATAATGTCGATGTTGCTTGAAATGGACCGTGATGAAAAAGGAGTTGAATATTCACGCCGGAACATTGTTCTCGGTCTTGTGGGAACTGCGCCTCTGCATCTTGAAACAAAAAGAGCTTTTGAAAAGAAATATGGGTTTTCCCCGGTGGAGAACTTCGCACTCTCTGAAACCCTCTTCATTACAACGGAAAAGCCCGAGGATAAGAATAGGAAGGGGTCAGGCAAAGTAATCCCTCCGGTTAAGTTCATTATTGCTGATCAGACGGGACGGGCGCTGCCCCCCGAAGAAGAAGGGGAGATCCTCGTTAAAACACCTTTCCTCATGAAAGGGTATTCGCAGGGGAAAGGCGGCAGTCCTGAACTGAATCTCACGGAAACCGGCTGGTTTGCAACCGGAGATCTTGGCACTCTCGACAAAGATGGCTACTTGCAGGTCACTGGCCGGAAAAAAGATCTTATAATCCGCGGGGGGATCAATATCAGCCCAGCCGCTATCGAAAAGGTATTATATCGTGTCAGCGATATTCTTGAATGCGCCGTGGTCGGTCTTCCTCACAAGTTCATGGGCGAAGAGGTCATCGCCGTGATGCGGATTTCTGATACGGCAGACTTTGCGGAGGTCCAAAAACAGGCAATGCAGGCTTGTAAGGAGAATCTTCCATCCATATCATGCCCTGCCGAAATCCTTGAACTTGCGGAGTTTCCCCATACATCAAGCGGCAAAATCCAAAAAGCCAAGATCCGGATCTGGCTGGCAAATATTAAACAGGAGAAATCGCAGAAACATCCCGCACATCTCAGCAAAAACATCGACAAGCATTTTTTCCAGCCATCAAGGGTAGTCGGCTCCAGCATCCAGGCCACGTCCATAAAATACAATACCATGGTCTATGAGCTGCAGCGCGAGGGGAAGGATGTTACCGTGTTATCCCTGGGCGAAGCCTTTTTCGACATCCCCCTGTTTCCTTTCAACGATCTGCCTTTTCCAGCCATATATCATTACAGCCATTCCCGCGGAATTCCCGAACTGCGCGAGAAACTGGCTAAATATTTCCTGTCTGAATATGAAGTCTCTTTCAATCCTGAATCTGAAATAATAGTTACCGCCGGCTCTAAGATAGCCATACACATGACCCTTATGTCGATACTTGATCCTGGAGATGAGGCTATTATCCATGAACCGGCCTGGGTGAGTTATCCGGAACAGGTCAAGCTTTGCTATGGAGTTCCAGTTCAAATACCATATCACGAGTCTGTGATGGATTTTGAAAAATATATCAACAACCGTACTAAAGTAATAATAATAAACAGCCCTAATAACCCGACTGGCAAGGTATTCAGCCTTGAGGAACTTTCCTATTTGTATAAGCTGGCCGAAAAATACAATCTCTTCATACTGTCCGACGAAGCCTACAGCGACTTCCTGTTAAATGAAGACAATTTTGTTTCAATCGGCAATTTGGATCACGAGAAACGTCATCTTATACTTGTTAATTCCATCTCTAAGAATTACGGCATTTCTGGTTGGCGTCTCGGATATGTAATCAGCAATCCGGCACTTATTGATCAGATCCTGAAAGTAAATCAGCACCTGATAACTTGCCCGGCCACGATTTTGGAATGCTACATCGCCAAACACTTTAACGAGATAATCAAGATCACAAAACCTCAGATAAGGGCAGTTGTGGAGAAGCGGAAGAAGGTTTTGAAAGAAATGGATAAACGCGGTATCAAATACTTGCCGGGTACTGCCACGTTCTACATCTTCACCTCCATCGAAGGGGCAAAAATGGGCTCCGAAAAATTCTGTATTCGTCTTCTGCACGAACATCTCATCGCCGCCGTTCCAGGCATCGGATACGGACACAGCTGCGACAATTTCATCCGCGTCTCCAAAGGAACTGAAAGTATGGAACGCATATGCCATGCCCTCGACAAGATCAGGGAACTGATAGATGAATAGGCTTTTATCTCATTCTAACAGAGATTCCGATATCATTAAGGGCTGCATGACCCTTGTCAGTTGCTGTGCAGATATTAAGCCTGGTGAGAAGGTGCTGATTGTTTCAGATGAAACAACGCGCGACATAGGCGATCTCATAAATGAAATCGCCGCTGAAAAAAAGGGGCTTGTACGCCACTTGACAATTCCACCTTTGCGTATCCATGGACAGGAACCTCCCGAGGAAACCGCACAGGCCATGATGGAAAGCCATGTCATCTTCGGTCTTACGAAAATGTCCATGGCCCATAGCCGGGCACGGCGTAATGCGACTGATCGCGGAGCAAAATATCTGAGCCTGCCGGAATATTCATGGGATGTGCTGTGCCGGCGTGCAATGCAAATCGATTTCAGGAAGCTGACGCCAATCTGCGTCAAGATCTCTGAACTCATCAACGCCAGCAAAACTATGAAAATCATAAGCGGAGACAAAGCGGAACTTTGCTGTGACATCCGCGGCAGGACAGCCAACATGGCACCCGGCTGGTGTTATGCTCCCGGAAGTATGGCCTCTCCTCCGGATGTTGAAGTCAATATAGCTCCGTTGGAGTCAGCGACACACGGTAAATTCATCGTAAATGGCAGCATTACTACCCCGGACATCGGACTGCTGGATGAACCGCAGCTCCTGATTCTTGAAAATGGAGCCGTCACGTCCGTAGAAGGATCACAGGCAAAAGCAATTGAGAAGCTCTTTGATAATGCGTCAAATCCAAAAGCCCGCATTGCCGGCGAAATAGGACTGGGATTGAACCCTCTGGCAACATTGAGCGGAGCAATGCTTGAGGATGAGGGATGTATCGGTCTGCATATAGGTTTCGGTTCCAATGCAACGATCGGCGGGAAAAATGCAGTTCCCTTCCACGTTGATTTCGTCACCATCGGCTCCACGGTGATCTTGGATGATAAAACCCCGTTGCTCGAGAATGGGCAGTACACAGGGGAGATCGGACAGCTATTGTCGGGATTTGCAAAGGATCTGCAAAAATGATTATCGGGATTGATCATATTGCACTTAACAGTCTTTGCCTTGAAAAGTCGGTGAAATATTTCAGTGATGCAGGATACAAGATAAAATTCGTCAACAACGATGTCCCTAATCCCCGGGCCAAGATACCTTTCGTGGCAAATTATGATCCTCTGCATTCAATTGCATTCTGCCAAAGTTCAAACGGCATTGCCGTTGAACTTATTCAACTGGGAGCTCTGCCAGGCTCTCCGTCAGGCTCATATTTTCCGGTTTTCAATAATCTTCCCAAAGGCGCAAATCTTTTAGCTTCAAATGTGACAGGATGGAATATTCCGGAAGGGAAATTCTGTCAGATAGACGAATTTTCCGCCATAGGAATAGTCGATAAAAATGGTATTGCATCCAATGTTCCCGACATAAATCGCATTGTTCTCCCTTGCCGGGATCTGGCGAAAAGCCATGCCTTCTGGCAGAAGGCAGGATTCCGTGATCATCCCGATGCCAGCGCAAGTGAAAACGGTTCAGAACTTCATTTCCGGGCGATTGTGCCGCAGTGGAATCTCCGCATGAGCCTGCTCAGAGTTGACAAAGACAGACCTGCTCCAATGTTGGACAGTCCCGGATTCCCGTGCCTAGCGCTCCTGACCACCAATATTGATGATGATCTTGGCAGGCTGGCAAAAGCCGGCAATGGTGAATTTCTCAATCCTTTTAACATCACGGTCAATGGCAAGACCTTGCGCCTGGCCATGCTACGCGGACCTGATCGTGAAATTTTAGAGTTAATACAATTCAACCGCGAATAAGAGGTGTTTTACATATGGATGAAATTCAAAACTGGCTGGCATCCTGGTTCAAGGAGAAAAAAGGAGCGACGGACTGTGAGGATCTTTATACCTGCAACTACTTTCAAGCCGGATATATTGATTCTTTCGGCGTAGTCGAACTGATCATGGATATCGAATCCAATTTTAAAATCCGTTTTTCCCAGGATCATTTTCAGGATCGACGTTTCTCGAGCATAAAAGGTCTGGCCGATATCATCAGGGAATTGCAAAATTCATAGGACGGAACATATGGCAGAATTCACTTACAATCGAAAACTGGCGGCCGATGCCCTGCGAAAAGTGGGAATTAAAACTGGCAATGTTGTTTTCAGCCACAGCAATATCGGATATTTCGGCTACCCGGATGAAGGAAAAACTCCCAAAATCGTATTTGAGACGTTGCTCGGTGCATTTCTCGAAGTAATCGGTCCAGAGGGAACGCTTGTAGTCCCAACCTATACATACTCGTTCCCGAAAGGTGAGGCATACAATCCAGCGGAAACCCCTTCAACCTGTGGAATATTTACGGAGATGCTGCGCTGTCACCCGCGGGCGAAGCGCTCCGACGACCCCATATTCTCCGTCGCAGCATTGGGCGGCAAAGCCGATGAAATGACCCGTGGCGTCTCGAATGAATGCTTCGGCGAAGACAGCTTCTGGGGACGCTTTCTCCGGGCCGGGGGGATCATCTGCAACATGAATCTTGATTCTCCTTCAACGTTTACCCATTATGTGGAAAGATGCCTGCAGGTGCCATACCGTTATCACAAGTTCTTTCCAGGTAGAATCGTCCGCGATGGAAAGGCCTGCAACAGTTCAGCAATTCATTTCTGTCAGGACATGAACAATCCTGACACGGTGGCCAAGTTTGAACTATTGGACAGTTACGCTCGCGAGGCAGGTTTGGTCAAGACCGCCCAGCTTGGGCGCGGAGCCATGGTAAGCATGACGGCCGCCGACAGCTTTGAGCTGATTAAAAACAAGCTGCCGGAAAATCCATATTTTCTAACTGTCGCAGGCCATGAAGGGCGCAAGCCCCGTATTTTCGCTGTTGACAAGCCGGTAGAATTGCGAACTTCACTACCTGAAAATGCTTCCGCCATGGATATGATAAGAGCGGTCTGGGCTCTTCCGCGCGATCTGGTCTCCGATGGATATGACGCATCGCTTCTGGCTTTCTCGGAACAAATTAAGATGACCATTCATGAATTCCCGTCAGGAACCCCATGCTGGAGCTGGATTCTTCCTGAGAAATGGACCTGCCGCAAGGCCAGCCTGTCAACGGTTGACGGCCGGAAAATCTTCTCCTATGAGGACAATCCCCTGCATGTGGCATCTTATTCCCAGCCTTTCTCAGGTGAGATCAGCAGGAAGGAACTTTTCGAACACATGACGGTTCATCCCAGGCTGGCGGACGCGATTCCATTCAAATATAATTATTACAATAGGCGCTGGGATTTATGCTGCAGCAGAAATCTCCGTGATTCATTGAAGGACGACCGATATATCGTGGACATTGATGTTGAATTCAGCTTTGGCAAACTCAAGGTTGGAGAAGTCGTCATACCTGGTGAAAGCGAGGAATGCATAGTCCTTTGCGCCCATCTCTGCCATCCGTACCAGGTCAATGACGGGCTTTCAGGAGTAGCTGCAGGCATAAAGGTGATGCAGGCCATGGCCAAACGCAGGAACCATTATACATATCGCCTGCTGATCACCCCGGAAACCATCGGCTCAGTTGCTTTCCTGAGCCGTCATGAAGAGCTGATCCCCAAAATGAAGGGCGGCTTGTTCCTGGAAATGCTGGCACTCGATTTCCCTCATGTACTGCAGCTTTCATATGAGGCTGACAGTCCGTTTGACCGTTCATGCCAGAGAACCCTCGCAAAGCATGATTCGAAATCCAGGACAGGTCCATTTCTGCAAGTCGTGACAAATGATGAGCGGCAGTTCAACGCACCTAGCGTACGGGTACCGATGCTTTCACTCTCACGCGTCATAGAGCAAAACCCGGACTATCCTTACTATGAAAACTATCATACCCACTTTGATTCTCCGGAAAACAGCTCCGAACGGGCTCTGGAGAACTCGATCTCCCTTGTTATCAAGATGCTGGAAGAATGGGACAGGAACCGTATCCCCAAACCCGAGTTCAAAGGAGAGATCTTTCTTTCACGCTATGGCATTTACTTCAACTTCGATGAGGATCCTAAAGGAAGTCAGGCCCTCTTCGACATAATGTTCCTGATCGATGGGGGAAATACCCTTCAGGATATTGCGGACAAAG
>JANYBI010000634.1 GCA_025360875.1 Lentisphaerota bacterium | reverse complement strand
CAGCTTCCGGAGCCGATGTCAAGAACTCTCGGAGGTGATCTGCTTCCATACCTCTCCGATTCATTGCCGATGAAGCGCCTCACATTTGAGATACCTCCGAAGTAGCGGTTGACCTTTTCCATGAAGAGATAGCTTCGGGCGGAGAGTTCCGGATCGCAGTCCGTACTGTCCAGATATTCCAGTTCGGTTGAACGTTTTTCAAGCATTCCAGGGCGATCCTTCCGTTAACGTCTTTTCCACTTCTGAAAACCGTGACAGCGATTCACTGCGGAATTCCGGGGAAATTGAAACAGCCTTTTCTGCGATCTTCGCACAATATCCGCAGTTCGAGCAGCCTTGGGAGCTACAGTCCCTTTCCTTGAACCATTCGAGGAAATCCTTAGGGATCTTGTCTGAATCTATCCTGACGGGATTTTCCTCCAGCGGGAAGAGCATGCCCTGTTGCCGGGCAAGATCCAGAAGACCTTTGAGCTTTGCAGGGCTTGCCTGCATCGGCTTGAAGAAATTCCGCAATGCCCAGAGACTCTCCTTTTTCTGAGGTTCACGGAACCCGTGCGAGAGCAGGAGTTCGGCGAGATTTGCCGTGGAGCGTTTTTCCGAATATGCCTTTGCGCGCCTGAGGAGTTCGGACGACGGGATGTCGCGTTCCAGGAGCTTGAACCGCGTATATCCGATCTTTCCGTAAGTGTCTAGGTCTTCGGGACGAATCCATCCTGACTTTATGAAAAGGGACGGATCCTCAAGGCGTTTCCGCGAACATCGCAGGAAACAGTAGTCTATGAAAAGCAATCCGGGATTGTCTGATGCATGTGCAAAACCGTTCTGATGGTATGGCTGCATCGGACAGTTCGGAAGGCAGAGATGGTTTGCGATCAGTTGCAATTCGCAGCGGACCGCCTTGCGAATTTCGCAAAGCCGCCGGAAATCCCTGTTGATGGAAAAGCTTTCGAGCGTTATCCCGTCTGCTCCGAGTTCCTCCCAGAATCTGGCGCGGCCCGGAGTGTCGACCTGCGCATATATCCCGATCTTTACTTTGAATTCAGGGAATCGCTTCTTGACGAGTTCGAGAAGATATGGAGTGGATACTGTCAGCCTGCCGATTCCCATCCCGCCTAGCTTGTCCAGCAAAGATGTCAGATTCATCTGCCATCTGCGTGTCCATTCATGGTTGCCCAGGCATGAACCGTTCAGCAGATAGTTGAATGCTATCCCGTTTTTGCTGAGAAGCCGTACATATTCCAGCAGGGATTTCTTTGAAACGGGACCGGACATGTAGCGGGGCCTGCCGCCGCTTACGCCGTCCACAGGAAATTTCCCGTAGACCTCCTCGACCGAATAACGTGCCAGTTCCGGAACCAGTTCCGGATCATAGTTGGCCGCCAGTGAGAATTTGTATGCGTGATTTTCCATGTTTTAACTATACAGCCTGAAGGACGGACTCCAAAATTCAAAGGCGCCATCCGTTGAATCTATGAAACAAATTTATCAACCAAATACCAAGCTAAAGCTTGTACTCCAACTTTTCATTGGACAATCATCACGTTGGAGTCCAAACTTTAGTTTGTCTATATGCCATGTCTGCGTCATATTAAGGCTATTCAATAAACGGATGAACCGAATATGACCAAGTCCACATTTATACATCTGAGAATACCGTTCTCATATTTCCTCATGCCGGTTTTCCTGCTGTCCGCATTGCTTGCCGACAGGATCGACTGGATGAACTTCTCGATATCCTTCGCCATAATCCATCTGCTACTCTATCCCGCGAGCAACGCCTTCAACACCTTCTACGACAGGGATACGTCGAGTATCGGATGCCTGAAGAATCCTCCGAAGGTCGAGAAGGATCTCCTGGCGGTCTCCCTTGCGTTCGATGTCGCTGCGGTCATTGCCGGATTCGCCATATCATGGCATTTCGCTGCGGCAATTATTTTTTATGGCATCTGCTCCAAACTCTACAGTTACGACAGGGTAAGGATTAAAAGCCGGCCGATCGCG
>JANYBI010000630.1 GCA_025360875.1 Lentisphaerota bacterium | reverse complement strand
CATCGGGGAACCGCTGCGTGATGAAAACCTGGAGACTTCCTCCCTTGGAAAACAGCTGCTGCAGGTATGGTCGGCGCAGATATTCTCCACCTATGCATCATCGGAAATCGTCACCAGTTTCACCGAGTGTTCCTGTCAATGCGGCGGACACCTGCCACCTGATCTTGCTATCCTGGAAATAGTGGACGAATCCGGTAATAACCTGCCCCCGGGCACGATTGGAGAAGTCACTGTCACCCCGCTGCAGGTTACCGGCATGCCGCTGATCCGGTTCCGCACAGGAGACATCGGCTTTATGATCGACAAACCTTGCAAATGTGGCCGGTTTTCCCCGCGCATTGGACCAATTATCGGCCGCAAGGCGCAGATGCTCAAGATCAAGGGGACAACGATTTTCCCCACTGCTTTTTTTACAGTACTTGATTCTTCTCCTGGGATTGCCGAATATTATCTAGAGGCATCCGGAGACGGGCTGTCGGACAAGGTTAAAATATTTGTCGCACTTAAGGACCAGGGAATTCGACTCGACCAATTAGCAAAAAGAATTCAGGCGAAAAGCCGTCTTTCCGTACCAATCAGGGAACTGCCTATGGAAGATGTCAGGAAAAAGGTTTTTTCCACTTCCCGCAAACCGGTACGTTTCTTTGACTTGCGAAAAGCTTAACCGGTTACGTCTGGATTTGATGGAACGCCACCAACTTGGTGGCGTTATATTTAATGAAGTCTGGGGAAAAGAAGGAAGATGCCGGCAAGTTGTCCGCCACCGCTAAGAAGCTAAGGCGCGACAGGCCCGCGATCCGAAAAACAATTGTCCATTCAATTGAATTGACGAACAAATGAATACATCTTCAAATACTGATTTTACTGACGCTGAAATAAGTTCAGCCGTAGCTGAAGGCCGCCTGCTATCAATGGAAATTGAGTTTAGCCGCACCTGCAATTACAGCTGTCCATATTGCTATTTGCCCAGCTCGACCGGACTGCAGGATGAACTTACTCCTGACGAGATACGTTCCGTTTTGTCACAGGCATCCGAACTTGGTGCTAAAAAGATCGTAATCCTCGGCGGTGAACCCCTCCTGTATCCGCAGCTGTTTGAGATGATAGATCACATCACCTCGCTTGGCATGATATCAGAGGTCTTTACCAACGGTTCCCTGATTAACCCGGAAAATGCCGCACGTCTTTTAAATGCAGGAGTCCACATATCCATCAAACTCAATTCGCTTAATCCGGACATCCATGATGAACTGACCGGCGAAACGGATTCCATGAATACAGCATTACGGGCAATTGCAATACTGAAGAATGCAGGCTATGGCAAAAATGGCGAAGGCATGCTTGCTGCCAGTTCGATCATCAGCAGCCGCAACATCGGAGGCATAGCCTCGCTCTGGCGCTGGCTCCGTGGAGAACACATAACTCCCTATTTTGAAATAATCACTCCGCAGGGACGTGCGCTTGGCAACCGTCATCTCATGGTCGATGGGCAACAGCTTCAGAGAGTCTTCTCTGAAATTGCAGCCATCGATGCCGATTTCGGATATCAATGGGATCCTCAGCCGCCGCTCGTGGGACGCAAGTGCTTCCGCCACAGCTATTCATGCCTTGTCAACAGCATCGGCGATGTTATGCCATGTGTCGGCCTGACTGTCGCCATCGGCAACATCCGTTCACAGAGGCTTAAGGACATACTGTCTGAAAGCAGTATAATCTCCAGGCTAAAAAAGTTCAGGCAGTACATAAAAAAACCTTGTGCTGACTGCAACAAGGCCGAACATTGCTACGGTTGCCGTGGTGCCGCCTACCAGATGACAGGAGATTTCCTTGCCGCCGACCCGACCTGCTGGCTCAATGCAGGCAAGCTTGATCAAATCAAGACATTGCCAGTTGATGCTGCACCGTTCATTCCGCATCGCCCCCCCGCAAGCATAGTCAGCAGAATTATGAAAGTAGGCGACAATACTGCAGAATGTGAATCTCTTGTGGCGCCCGGCAATATTTTTCTTGACGGAAATGGAATATTGTCACGCCCTGCCCTCATCGAAGTGGCGTCACAGTCTGCTGCGGCAATCAACAGTTTCATGAACGATGGACGAGTTTTGCCTGGCATGCTTGTCGGTGTTAAATCTTTCCGTTACCTGAGTGACGCCCGCTCCGGAGACCTGATGACTGTTTCCATAAAATTCATTGCCGAATTCGGTCCAATGCACACCATCGAGGTCAGCATCTCAGTAGATGGCCGATTAATTTGCGAAGGAGAATTAAACATATGCATTTTCGAAAACTAACCTGGATATTGCGCTTGGTTGTTGAGTTCAGCAATATCCACATTGGCGGCATGGAATTATGCCGCCATAGCCGAGCGCACGGAAGTGCCTCGGGGTTAACCCCGGTTTTTCGTGGCCTTCGCCTCGAAAACATCGGCCTCTCGGTAATTTTTGCTACATTGAACGCAAAATTTAGGTTAACAGCTGTCTTCTGCTGGTTCTTACTGGCCTCCGCTGTTGCCGCCGGGGCTGAAAAAGAAAATGTTTCGCCCATTGACACACGGACTGAGCTTCAAAACATAGAGACGTTGCAGGCTGAATTCACTCAGACCAAGCAAATCGCCCTGTTGCGCCATAGCGTTGTCATTACCGGCGAACTGTACATGGAGAAGAAGAATGGCCGCCTGGCCTGGCATGTTGCTTCACCGATTCGTTATTCCTGCTTAATCACCAACCAGTCGCTGACGCAATGGGATATTGATTCAAACCAGCAGGTCACGCTTTCCGTCGACCGTTATCCATGGCTCAAGGTCCTATCTCAAAACCTGAAGGACTGGTTTTCCGGGAACTTCAAGAACATGTCTTCGGGATTTACCTCGGAGACTGCCGGGAAAAATGAAATGCTCATGACTCCGCGTCCCGACAACCGGATTGCCGAATATATAAAATCAATAAAATTCTACTTTGCCGATGAGGGTTCCAGCGTCTCTCGGGTCATCTTCACCGAAATCAATGGCGACACTACGGATATTATATTTAAAAATATCAAGATCAACCAGCCAATACCCACGGAAAAATGGAACGTAAAGCCAAACTGAACAGACTTATCCTGCGCTTGCTGATCGCATCATCCAGGCATCGTCTGATATTGTATGCCATAGTCACAATCCTGTCCCTGCTGAGCATATACGGAATCTGCTATGCACAATACAGTAACAACGTCGCCAAGATGCTGCCGGATTCATCCGAGTCTGCGCGCACGTTGGAAATCATGGGACGAAACGGACTTTCCAGCAGAGGCGTAATCTCATTTGACACCGGTGGGAAGGCTTTCTCCGACTCGCCTCTACCCGGTTATCTGGAGATCCTCGGAACTCGTCTCAGGGCTTCTCCGATGATTAACCGCGTTGATTATCAATTTATCCCAAAGTCCCTGACATCCTCCTTGAATAATCTTTCACTGTATATTCCGCAATTGATCGAAGCCGATGACTTTGACCGCCTCGCCTCCAATGACGGCATTGCCACCACCGTCAACCAAGCATACCGCCAACTGTTCCTGCTTGGCGGATTCGGAACAACAGATCGGCTTCGGATGGACCCCTTCAA
>JANYBI010000602.1 GCA_025360875.1 Lentisphaerota bacterium | reverse complement strand
CTCCGGAAATATTCGAATCGCCGGCTTCAGAAGACACACCTCCCCCTTCAATTGCCGAATCCGTGAAGTCCGGAGGAATTTTCTTCCGTATCGAAGGCTCGGACAAGAAGACCGTCCTCAAAAATGTCGTCGACATCATGAAACTGCCGGAAAATGTAGACAGGAATTTTCTTTTCGATGTCCTGCTGGCGCGCGAAAACATGGCATCGACAGGTATAGGCGAAGGAATTGCAATCCCCCATGTGAGGAATCCCGTCATACTGAATGTCGGAATACCGATCATCACCCTCTGTTTCCTTGAGAAACCGATCGACTTCGGAGCACTCGACAAAAAGGATGTCTTCTGCCTTTTTACACTCATTTCCCCATCTCCCCGGATGCATCTCCAGCTGATTTCAAAGCTCGCGTTCGTGCTCAAGAATCCCAATGTAAGAAAAGTCCTCGAGAAGCCGGGAACCCGCGAGGAGATCCTGAAGGAGATTGAAAAAGCTGAAACGAGAGTGATGAACAAATGAAACTCCTGATCGCCGGCTTCGCGCTCCTCCTGGTCTGCTCATTCATTCCGCTGTTCACCGGAAGGAATACGAAAACCGCGGCGCTGTCGGTCATTGCCGGAATTTTCTCATTGCTGCTGCTTTCACTCAACCCCTGCATTGAAAGCCTCTTCACAGGCGGCACCTTTGAAATCTCATATCGGATGAGCATCCCGTTTGCGAACTTCGCAATCGGCATGGATCCGCTGAGCGCATTCTTCCTCCTCCCTCTCCTTGTCCTTTCCGGATTATGCGCCATATACGGAATGGCCTACATGGACGGCAACAAGCACGTATACGGCTCAGGAAGAAGCTGGTTCTTCTTCGGGATGCTGGTACTCGGGATGTCGCTCGCGACAGTCGCAAGGAACGGATTGCTTTTCATTATCGCCTGGGAACTCATGGCCCTTTCCTCCTTCTTCCTTGTAACATTCGACCATCACAGGAAGGAAGTCCGCAAGGCCGGCTGGATCTATATCGTGTCAGCGCATTTCTGCACGGCATTCGTCTTCCTGGTCTTCGTAATACTGGGCAGGAATTCAGGGTCGCTCGACTTCGAATCATTCCAGGTATTGAAATCCGGGACAGCCGCTTCAACCGCAGTATTTATTGCAGCCCTCATAGGATTCGGCTCAAAGGCCGGATTCATCCCGCTGCATATCTGGCTTCCCGAGGCGCATCCAGTAGCTCCAAGCCATGTGTCATCGCTGATGTCAGGCATCATGATCAAAATCGGCTTATATGGTTTCCTCAGGACCCTCACTTTCCTCGGGGATCCCCCGTTATGGTGGGGCGTAACATTGATAGTAATCGGCGCATCCTCAGGAATCCTGGGAATCATGTTCGCACATGCCCAGCATGACATAAAAAGGCTGCTGGCATACTCAAGCGTGGAAAACATCGGCATTGCGACCCTCGGCATCGGAATTGGACTCCTGGGAATCACCTGCAATGAACCGGTAGTGGCGATACTCGGATTCGCCGGCGGACTTCTCCACATTGTCAACCACTGCATTTTCAAAGTTCTCCTATTCCTCTGCGCAGGCGCAGTCATTCATGAAACTGGCGAAGGCCGTCTGGACCGCCTCGGCGGACTTATGAAGAAAATGCCACGGACAGGGATATGCTTCGCTATCGGTTCCGCAGCCATCTCGGGCCTTCCCCCGTTCAACGGATTCATCGGTGAGTTTCTGATTTTCCTGGCGGCGCTCTTCGGTATAACGACCATGATACTGCCACTTTCACTCTGCGCAATCGCCGTAATAATCACGATTGGCCTGATCGGCGGACTCGCCACGGCCTGCTTCTCAAAAGCCTTTGGCATGATTTTCCTCGGTGAACCCCGTTCGGAAAATACTGCAGTACACGTGGAAGATCCGGGATACGCAATGACAGTTCCAATGATCCTGCTCTCGGTCTTCTGCCTTATGATCGGACTTTCCGGATCATCCTTGCTCATCCTGCTATGCGCCCCTGTTTCTGTAATATCAGGACTTTCGCTCGAAGCCTGCGCTGCCGGACTTAAACCTGCGTCATACCCCCTGACAGCGATAGCCATGCTCTCTTCACTGATGATCATTCTCGGAGTGTTCCTATACACGCTGCGCAGGACTATGCCGCGTTCACATCTGGAAACAAAAGTACCGACCTGGGACTGCGGCTATGCCAGACCGAATGCCAGGATGCAATATTCATCATCATCATTCTCACAGCCAATCACCCAGCTCTTCGCGTTCTTCCTCAGGACAAAATCCAAAAATCCTGACACCGCAGCGGCATTTCCCGGCAAGAACTCATTCTCATCGGAGACTCCCGACTTCTGGCAGGAATATCTCTTCCGTCCTTCAGTCATCTTAATAAACCAGATTTCAGCTTTCATAGGTAAGGCTGACAACGGAAGAATCCACGTATATATCCTTTATATAATAGTAACAGTCCTAATACTTCTGGGGTTCCACTTTTTCAAATGAATGATTTCGGCACATTCCTTTTCAGGGCGCATGCGGGTTTTCTCGCAGCACTGATACTTGCACCGCTTATTCCTGGCGTGATAAACCGGACAAAAGCCGTATTCGCCGGAAGACAGGGCCCTCCCCTCCTCCAGCTCTACTACGACCTGTTCAAGCTCCTCAGGAAAGGAACTGTCTACAGCCGCACCACCAGCTGGGTATTCAGGGCGGCTCCAGTTGTCACTCTCTCAGCCTGCATAGGAGTTCTCATGCTCATACCATGCACAGGTGCATCTCCGGCACTCATAAGCTTCCAAGGTGACATCATCCTCTTCGCCTACTTTTTCGGCATAGCAAGATTCTTCACGGTATCCGCCGCGCTAGACACGGGCTCAAGCTTCGAAGGCATGGGCGCCAGCCGCGAGGTCCTTTATGCCGCTCTCGCGGAACCGGCATTCCTGCTGTCGCTTTCGGCGCTCGCATGCCTGAACAGCAAGATATCGCTTTCCGGAATATTCATCGCCAGCACGGAACATCCCTTTGCGAACATCGCAGTAATCGCGCTTGTTGCCGTCACACTCGTCATCGTTCTCCTCACGGAAAACTGCAGGGTGCCTGCCGACGATCCCAATACGCATCTCGAACTCACCATGATCCACGAGGTCATGGTGCTTGACTACAGCGGTCCCGACTTCGCCTACATCCTCTACGCAAGCGCCCTTAAGCTCTGGGCGTTCGCATCAATAGTCGTCGCAGTGGCCCTGCCCTTGAGAACCGGTTCCTTCATTACAGATTCCCTGATATTCATATTTGGAATTCTAGCGGGCGCGGTTGTAGTCGGCATCATCGAGTCGACAATGGCGAGGTTCAGACTTGACAAAATACCGAAGTTGCTGATTGCCGCCGCCGCATTGTCGGCGACAGCGCTTCTTCTAACTTTAACAAGAGGATGACATGAATCTCCCTGATTCCATAATGATATTCCTGATCCTCACGAACCTGAGCCTTCTGGCTTCGAGCCGGCTCAATGCCTGCATCAAGACAGTAGCCATCCAGGGTATCATCGTAGGGTTCCTTCCTCTCATCGCGACAAAGTGCCCCCTGACAATATATTCCTATCTCCTGGCCATCCTGATAATCACTGTAAAGGGGATTCTCTTCCCGTATCTCCTAAGATACACGCTGAGGTCCGTGGACGTCCGCCGGGAAATAGAGCCCTTTATCGGATACGGAGCATCAATAATAATCGGAGTGATCGCGCTGATCATGTCATTCTGGCTCTGCAGGCACATAACATTTCCGGAACCGATTCTCTCATACACAGCCCCCGCCGCCGCATTCTTCACCATCTTCTGCGGCCTCTTCCTGATCGTCAGCAGGGTGAAGGCGCTGACCCAGGTGATTGGCTATGTCGTCTTTGAAAACGGGATCTACATGTTCGGATCGGCCATGCTTATCGAACAGAGCTTCCTCGTAGAACTCGGAATCATACTGGACGTATTCGTTGTCGTGTTCATAATGGGGATCATGATGTTCCATATCAGCAGGGCGTTCGATCATATCGATACGAATAAGCTGGGGGAAAGTGAAAAGAAGGGATAAAGAATAACGAACCGCAGAATATCGAATAATGAATTTCGAAGTAACAGAAATTTCGTTATTTGATGTTTTAAGTTCGATATTCGTCATTTGGAGTTCGAAATTCGATATTCATAAGGATTTGAAATGATTCTGGCTTTGTTAATACTGGTACCGGCCGTCGGAGGAGTTGCGGCGTTCTTCATATCGCAGGTGTTCCTGCGGAGAACCCTCCTGATCTCCACTACCGTCGTCCATGCCGCCCTCACGGCCTCCTGCTGGATGCAGAGACCGGATCCAATCCTGTACAAGTGGCTGGCCCTCGATCCAGTCGGACTTCTTTTCCTGTCTGTAAGCAGCCTGCTTTTCATTGCCGCATCCATCTATGCGATCGGATATCTGAGAAATGAACCGAAGGAGCAGCAGGATTCCGACGAGGGTTTCTTCTTTACAAACACACCTGAAAATATTTTCATAGCATGCCTGCAGTTGTTCCTCGCGACAATGTCACTGGTATGTGCAAGCCAGCACTTCGGAATGCTCTGGGTTGCGATCGAAGCGACTACTTTGGCAAGCGCCCCGCTGATCTATTTCCATCGTCACCACAGGTCTCTTGAAGCCACCTGGAAATATGTGCTGATCTGCTCCATAGGAATCGGCCTGGCACTTCTTGGCACGCTGATGCTCACGGTTTCCGCATCGAAAATCGAGGACAACCTCATGCTTCCAAAGCTTCTGGAGAACTGCCAGCTTGTAAATCCCGCATGGCTCGATGCCGCATTCATACTGTTCCTTGTCGGCTACGGCACGAAAATGGGTCTGGCTCCCCTACATACCTGGCTGCCAGCAGCCCACGGCGAATCGCCCTCACTGGTATCAGCACTGCTCTCCGGCGCCCTGCTGAACTGCTCTTTCCTCGGAATACTCAGGCTCCACCAGGTCTGCGTATACTCGGGACACTCCGGTTTCAGCGCCAAGCTCCTTGTCTTCTTCGGCCTATTCTCCATGGCCGTCGCCGCTGTCTTCATCATAGCACAGAAGGATTTCAAGAGGATGCTAGCATACTCGAGCGTCGAGCATATGGGGATACTTTCTCTCGGAATCGGCCTCGGTGGAACCGCAGTCTTCGCCTCAATGTACCATCTGATAAACCACTCCCTCACAAAAGGCATGCTGTTCCTCGCCGCTGGAAACATCATCGCCTTCTACAAGACCAGGACTTCATCCGACGTCAAGGGGATACTGCACAGGATACCGGCCACGGGAGTTCTCTGGACCGCCGGACTCTTCGCTATCGCAGGATTCCCGCCATTCGGACTTTTCGTCAGCGAATTCATGATCTTCAAGAACGCCTTCGACAACGGACACTTCCTCATCTGCTCCATCTTCCTGGGGCTTCTCGCGATAATCTTCGCCGGAATGGCGTATACGATGCTGAACATGGCCCAGGGAGAACCCTCTGGAAAAGTCGAAAAGGAATCGAAGCTGTCAATACTTCCTCCGGCATGCCTCGGCCTCCTCACCCTCGTGCTCGGGCTTTACATACCGGATTTCCTCCTTGAAACACTTAACCAGATATCAGTACTTTTCGGAGCCTTATGATGAATCTTTCACCATACATGACAATATTCAACGGCGAAACGGTAAAGCTTGAAAAGGTGCCGCTCCTTGATTTCGATGAATTCAAGGAGACGCTGATCATGCTGACGGAAAAGAACGGCCGCATATCGTCAATGTTCGGCATTCCGGCCGAATACAACATGACCAGGATCTTTGCGATAGTCGCAAAAGACCGCCAGGGAAACCTCTGTCTGTTCTCAACTGAAGTAGGTGAAAGATACCAGTCCCTCACCCCTGAATGCATGCAGGCGCACTGGTTCGAACGCGAAATAGCCGAGCAATGCGGAATTGTTCCGGAAGGACATCCCTGGCTCAAACCCATACGTTACCATAAATCGTACTCCGAAGACAGGGATGCCTGGAACCGGAAATCAAAGGATGAGATCCTCCCATGCGTCACTGACTTCTACAAGGTCGAAGGCGACGAGATACATGAAGTCGCAGTCGGACCTGTCCATGCTGGGATAATCGAGCCCGGACACTTCCGTTTCCAGTGTCACGGGGAAACAGTCTTCAACCTCGAAATATCACTCGGATACCAGCACCGTGGAATTGAAAGGAGACTTATCGGAGCTCCGGACATCAAGACCGTACATTACATGGAGACCGCAGCCGGAGATACTTCGGTCGGACACGCCACCGCCTACTGCGAGGCTCTTGAGTCTCTCGCAAAATGCAATGTCTCCCTGCGTGCACAGGCAATCCGCGGGATACTCATGGAACTTGAACGCCTGGCAAACCATACTGGCGACCTCGGGGCGCTGGCCGGTGATGTGGCGTTTCTCCCCACATCATCTTTCTGCGGCAGGATACGCGGCGACTTCCTCAATATCACCGGACTGATTTGCGGAAACCGCTTTGGAAGGAATATCATCAGGCCCGGCGGCGTAGCATTTGATATCGGAGAAGATTTGAAATCTGAGATTCTCAAGAGGCTTGACGCGGCCTTCAAAGATACTGAAAATGCTGTCAGCCTCCTCTGGGATAATCCTTCCGTCCAGAGCCGTTTCGAGGAATGTGGAATACTCAGCAAAGAGCTCGCCACCCGATTGGGCGTCGTCGGTCCCGCAGCACGGGCTTGCGGGATCGAACAGGATGTCCGCTTTGATCTGCCCTCGGGAATCTACCGTTTCTCGCAGATCCCGGTTTCCACGTACCACACTGGCGATGTATTCTCCAGGGCACTGGTAAGAATGATGGAAATAAGGAATTCAGTCAGATACATCCGCGAGCAGCTCGAAAATCTGCCTGAGGGAAAAATAAAGGAACCGTGCGGTGAAGCCGAACATGATTCGCTTACGGTAACCCTGGCCGAAGGCTGGCGCGGTGAAATATGCCATACGGCTATCACAGATTCCAAAGGACATTTCGAACATTATAAGATCGTCGATCCGTCCTTCCATAACTGGTTCGCCCTGGCAAATGTCATGAAAAACGAGCAGATATATAATTTCCCGCTGTGCAACAAGAGTTTCAACCTGTCATATTGCGGGCACGATCTATAAAAGAAGGGGCAAAGTGGGAAGAAGGCACAGAGGCACAAAGTTTTGGACAGGGCAGAGAAGCAAAGTGAACAGGCAGGTAAAATTTGATAAAACAGGGGACATGGTGAAAACATACAGGGACTTGATTGTGTGGCAGAAGTCAATGAACCTTGTAACAGAAGTTTATAAGCACACCAGTGATTTTCCAAAAGAGGAAATATATGGATTAACGATGCAAATCAGGAGAAGCTCCGTATCAATAC
>JANYBI010000592.1 GCA_025360875.1 Lentisphaerota bacterium | reverse complement strand
CGGGAATAGGCGTCGAGTGAATGGCTGTCGAATTTCTTTTCCTTGAAATAGTGCCAGCCGAGTCCTGCGATCATCGCGGCGTTGTCGGTGCAGTATTTAGGATGGGAGGTGACAAACTGTCTTTTTGCCGGAAGGACTTCTTTCATCCTCTGCCTTAGCGCGCCATTGCATGCGACTCCTCCGCACATGACAACTGTCGGAGCGTGGAAATGTTCCGCCGCTTCAAGGGTTTTTCTTGTCAGGACATCGACAATCGCCTCCTGGTAGGATGCGACGGTGTCATAAAGGAATTCCCCTTGGATCTTTTCGCTGCCACCGGCGTTCTTGCAATGGTAGTAGAGGGAAGTCTTGACTCCGCTGAAGCTGAAGTTGAAACGGTTCTTCTCGTTGAGGGCGCGGCCTGAAGTTCCTGTCAGTGAACGGGGGAATGCGAATTTCGCAGGATTCCCGTTCCTGGCGGTCTTTTCGATCACAGGTCCGCCGGGATAACCCAGGTTGAGGAGCTTGGCGGCCTTGTCGAAAGCTTCGCCAGCGGCATCATCTAGGGTTGTACCGATGATTTTAGCTGTACCGTCGGATGTGATCAGCACAAGGGCAGTGTGTCCGCCGGAAACGACGAGAGAAAGAATAGGATATGTTTCCGGATCTTTCAGTCTTTCCATCCCGTTCTCAAGAAAACTCCCGTAGATGTGTGCGATGAAATGGTTGATTCCTATCAGCGGTATCCCGTGTCCTGCTGAAAGTCCTTTTGCGAAATTCAGTCCGACAAGGAGTGACGGGATGAGGCCCGGGCCGTTTGTCACCGCCACTGCCGAAACGTCTTTCATTGCGAATTTCGCAGATACTAGGGCTTCATCGACGACAAGTCCGATGGAGTTGAGATGTTCACGGGCGGCGATCTCGGGGACGACGCCTCCGTACAGCGAATGTTTCGCGATCTGCGACGATACGACATTGCTGCGGACTTCACAGCCATCTGTCACGACGGATGCCGCAGTCTCATCACAGCTTGTCTCTATGCCTAGGATTATGTCCATATTTTTTAAATTCCAATAATCAAACTCCAAATCTCAAACAAAATAAAAAGGCGGCGTTTTGCGCCGCCTTTTTATTAAAGTCTAAAGTTTATTTGTCTTTTGCCGGTTCAGTCTTTTTCTCCGGAGTTTTGGGAGTGACCCAGTACGCGATCCATTCTTCCTGTGTGACAACGCCATCCTTGTCAATATCAGCTGAATGGAAGGCTTCCATGAGCATTCCGGCGGCTTCATCCTTGTCTATTTTGCCATCCTTGTTCTTGTCGGCCTTGTCAAAACGGTCGCTCATGATGAAATAGTATTCCTCGAGAGTGATTGAACCGTCGGCATTCACATCGGCCTGGGCGAAACGTGTTACTCCTGCTCCAGCCTTTTCAGGAGCTTTGCCTGCAGGCTTGGGAAGAGTGATGAATTCGTCCTTTGTAAGTCCGCCATCCTTGTTCTTGTCTATTTCGGCAACGCGTTTAGCGGCTCTGGCCTTCATTTCATCTTCGGATATCTTTCCATCCTTGTTCGTGTCGATTACGCCGTAGATATCAAGCCAGTAGGCCTTGTATTCGTCAGTAGTGATCTTCCCATCGCCATTCTTATCGATCTTCTTGAAGGTGTTAGGGGCGGCAGGCGCATCGGCCTCGGTCTTTGAACCGTCATCAGCCATGACGCAGGACACTCCGGCGAAAACTGCTGCTGCTGAGAGTGATGCGAGAAACTTATTCATGCTTCTTTACTCCTGTTAGGTTAAAAATCCTGTAAGCTTGCCAATATACATCGGTATTGGGGCTTTTCCAGTTTCCGCAACTGGAGAGAGGTGCTATATTAGGGAACATATAAAATTGACAGACGACGCACAAAAGCAAAGCGGGAGCAGATGGATTCACCAATAATGGTTTGCGCGGCAATTGCGATTGCCAGTTACATATTCGGATCGGTGCCATGGGCGTTCATCATAGGGAAGATGAACGGGATGGACATCCGGCAGCACGGCAGCGGAAATGTCGGCGCCACGAATGTCATGAGAGTACTCGGCAGGAAATGGGGATATCTATGTTTCCTCCTGGATTTCCTGAAAGGCCTCCTTCCTCTGGTCGTGGTCAAACTGCTGATCTGCCATAAGGCGATTGCCATTTCCCCCGATGTGGCCCTGATAACTGCGGCAGTCGCAGTGGTATGCGGACATGTCTGGACGGTTTTCCTGAAGTTCAAAGGGGGGAAGGGGATGGCGACCGGCGGCGGCGTGCTCGTGGCTCTTGCTCCCTATTCCTTTGTCTGCTGCGGGCTTGCCTGGATCATTTTCTTCTATGCGACAAGATATGTTTCGGTCGCGAGCATAGTTGCCGCCGCGCTTCTGCCGGTAAGCTCATATGCATTTTCCATGACAGGCCTATGGAAGACCGACACCGCGATACAGATATTCCTGCTTGTGCTTGCGATACTCGCAATAGCGAAACACCATTCGAATATCAAGAGACTGATCAGCGGGATGGAGCATAAGTTCGAGAAGAAGAAAAGTTAACCACGAAACACACGAAGTACACGAAAAGGGACAAGTATGAATGTAACGGTACTAAGCGACGGAGGATGGGGGACGGCTCTCGCCATTCTGCTTGTGAATAACGGGCACAGTGTCCGGCAGTGGGGACCGTTTCCCGACTACATCTGCGAAATTCGCAAAAGCAAAATGAATGCAGACAAACTTCAGGCTGAACTTCTCAAGCGCGGGATTCTGATACGTTCATGTTCCAACTGGCAGGGACTCGGCCCCAATTTCTTCCGCCTCGCAATTCTAGATCAAGATTCAAACACTCTCCTTATTTCTGAATTGAATTCCATCTTCAGAATAAGAGATAAGGGGCAAGAGGTAAGGGGCAAGGGAGAAAAGGCAACAGG
>JANYBI010000578.1 GCA_025360875.1 Lentisphaerota bacterium | reverse complement strand
TTGCATATGCGCAACCGTAGATTTTGCCCTGGTAGCGGTTAATTATTTCGGAATACAGGTCCGCATCACCTTTGATGACCAGCCCGATTATTTCCGAATCTGAAATTTCTCTTGTTCCGCCCATTAAGATCTCCAGTGCATCGTGAACAAGGGTGGAAATTATACTTCCGGCTGGGAACCCGCTCCGGGAATAACGTTCAATGACGGATCAGGTGATCATTCCAGCAACCCGGCTTTCACGTTCGAAGCTGGCATATGGTACAACATTGTCGCCACATACGACAAGAATTATCTCACAGTATATATAAATGGCAGTTTCAAATCCAACTCAGCATTCAACCAGACCCCGCAGACAAACGCAAATCACCTCTGTATCGGTTCAAACGGCGCATATTCCGACTGCTTCAGCGGGGCAATCGACGACATCAGGATCTTCGATCATGCACTGGCTCCTTCGGAAGTCACGAAGATCTACAAGCTTAAAAACTCGAAACTTACAACTGCGGCCTCCCCGTCCTCAGCAGGATATATGACTCCCTCTCCCAACACGACCGTCAATACTGGAGATCCTGTGGCGGTCATGGCATATCCCAATCCCGGCTACAGGTTCAGCAAGTGGACAACAACCGGTACTGCATCTGCGACGGCCAGCCAGATAGGTACCGTAACCCTCAACTCAAACTCGACAGCCACCGCTTTTTTCGTGAAGGACTCCACAAATCAGCTCGTATCCCTAATCGCAGATCCAATAAAGTTACAGGACGCAGTTATCCAATGCCTCAATCAGGTTGGACTAACTTACGATTCAACAACTTCCAATATCAACGTACCCTCGTCTACAAGAACTCAGCCGATAGCTGTGAATATCCAAAATAGATTCTGGAGCGACGCGTTGGCCGACATACTTTATTCCCACGGCCTCACCTTCCAGGTCAAGAATTCCAAAGTCGCCCTCTACACGCAGGATCAGCGGGCCGACATGACGACGCTGGTCATGAATACAACTGTCGGCGGCGGTGTCACCGGAGGCGGCGTCACATCACCGTTGCCTGGCCTGGTTACTACAAATGTCGATTCAGCTCCAACTGATTTCCAAATACAGGCTTACCCTTCGAAAAACTACCATTTCATGAGCTGGTCTTCAGATTCCATAGGGGTAACAATAACCCCCACAGGCCCCACAACCGCAACAGCGAGCATCTCGCAGGATTCCACCATAAGTGCGAATTTCGCACATGACACGGCGGATCTTACAATGGCGGTCACGGATCACGGTACAACCAATCCAGCAGGAACTTCACTGGTAAATACGGCTACCGCAATTGCGATTATCGCAACGCCGGACAATAACCACCATTTCCTAAACTGGACTTCTTCCGACCCAGTAACATTCGCCAAGGCAACCTCGGCATCGACCACAGTCACCCTCAATGGAGGAGATGGTTCCGCCGCGACTGCAACTGCAAATTTCAACCATGACCAGGGAACTTTGACTGTAAAAAAGAACGGCAACGGCACAGTCGAGGGCGGCCTGGGGGACTTGCCACCCAATGACACGGTAACCGACATTGCAGTGACAGCAAAGCCCGATTTCGGATATCATCTGGCCAGTTGGACCGCTTCCGGCAGCGCAAAAATTACAGGAGCAGTTGATACTGCTTCAACGACAGTACAGCTGACCGGAGATCACAACTGCAAGGGAACGGTAACTGCGAATTTCGCAATCAATGTTTATGCGGTGACTTTCGCACCGAACGACCCCTCTTACGGCAGCATCACTGGAAACCTCAACCAGAACATAACCCATGGAACTGACTGCACAGCCGTAAGCGCAACGGCAAACGCCGACTACCATTTCACAGGATGGACCGGTGACTACATCGGAAATGCAAATCCTCTGACGGTTACAGATGTCACCTCAGACATGAATATAACTGCGAATTTCACACACAACCAGGGCACGATTACCATGGGTCTGATAGGCACTGGCTCCGTGGACATAACTCCCGCCTCGGGACCATATGACACGAAAACTGACTACGCCATAGTCGCGAACGAAACCGACCCGTCGAACTTCAAGTTCATAAACTGGACTATAAGGGGAGAAGCGACAGTGACCAGTTCCACTTCTGCAAATACGAATGTGAGACTTACAGGCCAGGACGGATGTAACGCCATAGTGACAGCAAACTTCTTCCCAAAGGCAAATGATATCTCTTCGACCGGCACAGCGAACATCCCCCTTGCCGCGCCGAGGAGCATGAAGATATACAAGGTGACCGTACCCTCAGGCACGACAAGGCTCCTGGTAGAAACCACAGGCGATTCAGGCGACTGCGACCTGTACATCATGCCTAATACGGTGCCGTCAATCTATGAGTATTATGCGAAAAGCACAAATATCGGCACGACCGAATCGATCACGGTTCCAAATCCTACGGCCGCGGACTGGTACATACTCGTGTATGGATACCCTCCTTCAAACTATGTGAATGTCAATCTCACCGCAACGCTCGATACCGATCTGCCTGAGCCGGCAACGCTTGATACAGTATCCACAAACCAACCAGACAAGGTGACCCTGGCATGGAGTGGCAGCGCTACGTCCTATGACGTCTACCGTTCGAATACCAGCTCATTCGACATGGCTACGCTACTGAGTAATACAGCACTCAACGGGTACGATGACTCTACCGCTGTTCTAGGCACAGTATATCATTATTGGATAGTAAGCAGGAATATCAACGGAACAAGCGTGCCCAGCAATTCGAAAACAGGATACCTGAGCGGATCTGGCACAAACACTCTCATCAATGGCGTAGCTGTCACGGGCCTCTCCGGAGCCGTCGGAACCACGTTGAAATACGAAATAACTACCCCTGCAGCTCCTCCACAGGCGCTCCTCGAGATCAAGGCGAGCCTTGGCGCTGGCGACTGCGATCTTACCGTCACCGGCAGCAGCGGATCCGTGTACGGGATCAAGATAACCAACAACGAGATCATCCGTATAGAGAACCCGGCCGCCAACGAGATCTTCACCGTAACCCTTTATGCGAACTCCGCATATTCCGGCCTGACCCTGCTGGCTAAATTCTACAGTGCAAAACCTGTGGCTCCATCAGGAATCGCCGCAAGCGACGGTACCTATCCCGACGCAGTGCTTGTAAGCTGGAAGGAATCTGCCGGAACATCGACCTATGAAGTATGGAGGGCTGAGAAGATCGGCTCCACAGTACCGAAAAGTCCCGATGCCACCATCATCGGCGAAACCTCGGACATCAGCTTCATGGATACTGCCGCAGTCCTTCCCAAAATCTACTATTACTGGATCAAGGCCAAGAATCCGGCTGGATCAAGCGCGTTCAGCTCCGGCACAAGCGGATATGTATCGAAGGTGCCGGTCGCTCCTTCCTCATTGACAGCATCGGACGGGACATATTTTGACAAAATCAGGTTGACCTGGCCCAAGGTTGCCGGCGCAACTTCCTATCTGCTCTACAGGGATACGGGCGACACGATGCCACCTGGTTCATTCATTGAAATCGAATACGACAGCACTAAGTCAACTTATACATATGACGACATGGGCGGCGCAGATCCCAGCCCGAACTTGTCCAACCTCAAATATTATTACTGGGTAGTGGCGAAGAACGCCAACGGACCATCTCCGGCCAAGATGAATACCGGATATATAAGCACCAAGGTTCCCGCGAGCGTAACCGCCAGCAAGGGCACCTTCTTCGAGCAGGTTAAAGTCACTTGGACTGCGATAGATGGTGCGTCCAGTTATAACATATATCGTTCACAGGATCCTTTGGATCCGGGTTCTGTCTTCGATACAGCCTCGACACCTGTATACTATGATTCGACCGTAACCGACGCACAGGAGTATTACTACTGGGTAGAAGCCGATTGCAATGGCGACTACCAGAGCAAATTAAGCAAATACAGCCTCGGCTATGCCCAGCTTGTGGCTCCCTCCACCAAATTGTCGGCACCTGTAATGAAAAGCGCAAGCTATGGCACATATGCGGACAAGGTGGTCCTGGACTGGGGAGACGTTCCACTTGCCGCAACATACAATATCTATAGGAAAATCAACACGTCTGATCTTTGGGGGGCCGCAATAGGCAACGTCCCTGAACTCACATATGAAGATCCAACAGCCGTAGCCAGACAGAAATATCTCTACGCAGTAACCGCAGTCAACGGTACCGTGGAAAGCATCCAGAGCAATGTCATGATTGGACTGATAGATGACGGCAGCACAACAGTTGCTATTAACAAGACACCGATACCAGGCTTGTCTGCGTTAAAGGGAGAAGAGAAGCTTTACCAGATAACAGTCCCTGCAAATTGCGCATTGTTCGTCGTCAAGGCAGAGAATTTGAACGTCGGCGATTCCTGCGACATTTACGCCAAGCTTAGCCCTTCTTTTCCGACGACAACCTCCTATAATGCCAAAGGTACGCTGATCCCCGGCTCCAAGACTGACAAGAGCCTTACGGTAGTAAATCCCGTGGAAGGTACTTGGTACATCCTCATCGTCGGGTCAGGCAAAACCGGCTATACGAACGCTGATCTTACGGTCAGCTATCATTTCGCCACCGACATCGTATTGACAGATGTCCCCGCTGACGACCTCGCGGTACCTTTTACCGCCGCATTCAAGGGCATATTGAAGGATGAGGATGGTTCAGGAATACCGGGATTCAACATAGGGGTGAGGGATCCTGTTACAGGGCTGAAGACCTGGCTCACCACGAAGACCGATGCCAACGGCAGCTTCACTTACTCGGCTAAGATTTCAGGTGAAGGCGAATATACATATGACTTCTTCCTGACCAAGATTCCCGACAGCACGAGAACCATCGCCAGCTGGACCGTCAGGACAAAGAGAAGTCCGTATAATCCTTACTTCGACTTCATGGGATACATCCAGGCGACACCTGAAACTCTCAGCACCAGCAGTCCGGCTGACCTTTCCGGAATGCAGGAATACATTTCCATGAGGAGAGGGTTCGAGAACGGCCCGGTGGTCAATGCCTATGCAGAAATGTGGCTCGAAAAAACCATCCTGCAGGCCGCTTCGGACAAGAAGATACTGGACAAGCTTGATTCTGGTCTCTACCTGCTCCTCTATGGAACTGAAAGCGCCGCTGTCGGAAATGGAAAGGACTTGAATCCTGCGCTCACGACGAGTCCCCTTCTCGTGCATGTGACTCCTGAAAAGCAGGCCGACATCCTCGGAAATCTCAAGGAGAACAGCCTGATCGACAACGAGTTTGCCAATGCCGTGACGAATGGGGGGATCGGAGTGCTTGCGATAGCGTCCTACTACAATCCGGACGAGACTGATACTGATTTCACCTGCGATGTGGCGCTGTATGCCGACGAGGAGCTAAAACTTCTTTACGATATCGCCGTCAACTGGCAGGACCTTGAGGTTTATGGACCATTGAAATACGACGTCAACATCGGAGTAATGGATGTTATTGTCAATCGTGACAATGGCACACGGATTGGTACGCGCATACGTAGTTTCATAAAAAAATAGTAAGTCATACTTAGTGCCTGACCGAAAACGTAATATTTTCAAAGAGCACAGTACACAATAGACCGGATTTTGTCCTAACTTCAAGA
>JANYBI010000502.1 GCA_025360875.1 Lentisphaerota bacterium | reverse complement strand
AGGGAATGCCGCAATGAACTTGACAACCTCGTCCTCTGTAACCGAAAGCTTGACGACTTCAGTTTCCGCCTTCTTGTCCTGGGCGCCAGTTGAAACGGCAGCGATAATTCCAAAAACCACAAGGAGCGAAACAAGAATATTCTTCATTTTTAATTCTCTCTTTACAGTTATAAATATTTCCGTCTGGAAATATTTATTATTTGATCATTCCCTTTTTACGTGCATACTGGAAAATACCGCCTGCTTCAACTACTTCCCTGACATCGCCAATGTCCTTGAGCTTGTAGACTTTTCCGGTCTTGATGATTTTCAGCTCATTGCGTTCGAGTGAAATCTCCACTTCGTCACCAGTGCTGAGTTCCTTGCTGAGATCCTCTTTGGCTATTTCAACAGGATAGACCTCGCCGGTCGCGATCGAGTTACGGAAAAATATCCTTGCGAACGAATTCGCAATTATCGCCTTCGTGCCGGCGGCGCCAAGGCTGACAGGCGCATGCTCCCGGCTGGACCCGCACCCGAAATTCTTCCCTCCGACAATTATCGGATATTCGGTATTGAATTCTCCGCTTTTCACATAACGTATCTTGTGGCTGTCAGGAAGCCCGCATAGCGCATAGCTCCCGAGCTTCTTATATTCCTCAGGTATTGTCGGCACAAGATTGAGATACTGTGCAGGTATTATCTGATCAGTGTCAATATTGTCCCCGACCACGAAAACCTTGCCTTTGATTGTATTGTGGTGTGACATCAGTTGCTCCTTATTTTTCTTGTCGACTGCTGTCGACTGCTATCGTCTTTTCAAACATCTCTCGGATCCGCTATATGCCCCTTCACGGCCGAAGCCGCAGCGGTCATTGCCGAAGCGAGAATCGTCTTCGAGCCTTTCGAACCCATCCTTCCGGGGAAGTTGCGGTTCGTGGTGCTTACACAGATCTCATCGTTGTTGGAACGTCCGAAAGTGTCAACAGGTCCGCCCAGGCACGCCGCGCACGATGGCGGCGCAGGCTTGTCGCAGCCGGCCTCTTCAAAGATCTGGACAAGTGTCCTGCCACCGATCTTCTCCGTGGAAAGCGCCTTTTCAACTTCGACGGTCGCTGGAACAATGAATGTCTGGACCTTGACCTTTTTTCCGGCCAGGACGGATGCGGCCATCTTGAAGTCCTCGATCTTCCCACCTGTGCAGCTTCCGATGTAGACCCGGTCGATCCTGAAGTCCTTCATGTCGGCGGCGTTCTTCACGTTGTCCGGGGAGAACGGCATGGCGACAACAGGCACGAACTTCGACGCATCATACTTCCTGACTGAAAG
This sequence comes from Lentisphaerota bacterium, assembly GCA_025360875.1. Taxonomy (GTDB): domain Bacteria; phylum Verrucomicrobiota; class Lentisphaeria; order Victivallales; family GWF2-50-93; genus GWF2-50-93. The sequence goes on along the minus strand of JANYBI010000502.1, from coordinate 3,805 downwards.
ATATTTTGCATCCTTGTCGCTTGCGAAGCATTCGAATGGTTTCTTTGTCTTCGACTTCACATACGTAACAGTTTTCTCGTCCGGGGCGATAATTCCGTTTTTGCCGCCGGCTTCAATCGCCATGTTGCAGATGGTCATGCGCTCCTCGACGCTGAGCGACTCTATGGTCGAACCCGCGAATTCCATCGCGCAATATGTCGCGCCATCAACGCCGACATCCCCGATTATCCTGAGGATGATGTCCTTTGCGGTCACTCCCTTAGGAAGTTCGCCGTCGATGACAAACTTCATCGTGGCGGGAACCTTGATGAGCAGTTTGCCGGTACCCATCACGAATCCTGCGTCGGTGTTCCCGATGCCGGTCGCGAATTCACCAAGCGCACCGTGGGTGCATGTGTGTGAATCCGTACCGAAAAGAACTTCGCCAGGACGGCAATGTCCCTTTTCAGGAAGGGTTACATGGCAGACGCCAGAGTATGACGGTGTCCCGGGATCGTAGAAGTATTTTATTCCCTGCTCCTTCACAAACTTCCTGAGCGTGTCAACATTCCTATGGCACATCTCATCCGACGTGAATATGTAATGGTCAGGTATGATCACGACCTTCTCGCGGTCCCACACCTTGGCATTCTCGCCGAATTCGCGTTTGAATACACCTATGGTCCCTGGTCCGCATACGTCATGTGTCATCAGCACGTCGGCACTCACCCAGATATTGTCTCCGGCCCTGCAGAAATCGCGGCCGGAAGCCTTTGCCAGAATTTTTTCTGTTATTGTCATTTGTGTTTCCTATATTTGATTTTCAAATTGTTTTCATATTTATGCAAAATCGCATGCTACTCTATGCGATTTTGCATCTTACATGCCTTTACGGCGTTATGCATGAGCATGGCGATGGTCATCGGACCAACTCCGCCCGGAACCGGTGTTATCCATGAGGCTTTTTCCGCAACTTCCGCATATTTGACATCGCCTACCAGCTTATAACCCTTCGGCGAATCCTTGTCCGCAACCCTGTTGATCCCGACATCGATCACGACCGCGCCTTTTTTCACCATGTCGGCAGTGACAAATTCAGCCTTGCCTATCGCGGCTATGAGAATGTCCGCCTGCCTTGTATAGTCTGCGATGTTCGGCGTCCTGGAATGGCAGACAGTCACTGTCGCGTTCGCGCCTCTGGCTTTCTGCATAAGAAGCGCCATCATAGGTTTGCCAACGATGTTCGAGCGCCCGATTATGACTGCGTGTTTGCCTGCAGGATCAATTCCGCTTTTCTCCAGCAGGACCATTATCCCATGCGGTGTGCAAGGATAGAAACCGTCGGTTTCACCATTAAGCATCTTGCCGACGTTCACCGAATGGAAGCAGTCGACGTCCTTCTCAGGCCTTATTGCCCTTACTATTGCCGCCTCGTCGATATGGGGAGGAGGAGGAGACTGAACAAGTATCCCATGGATTTTAGGATTGCCGTTAAGCTCATGCACGACTGCGATGACCTGTTCCTGCGTTGAATTCTTGTCCAGGACACGCTTTTCTGAGTATATCCCGAGCTCGAGCGACTTCTTAGCCTTCATGCTGACGTATACGGCCGAAGCGGGATCTTCGCCGACAAGCACTACGGCCAGTCCGGGCTGGAGGTTATGGTTCCTCGCCAGTGCGGCGACTTCCAGAGCGGTCTCGGCGTGGACCAGTTCAGCTGTCTTCTTGCCGTCTATTATGTTTGCCATGACAATATCTTCCTTAAAAACTTGTTCATTTCACATAAAGGAAATAGATTATACATCCATATCAGGTTTTTTAAATTTCGCCGGAGCAGATTTATCCGATTTATAAGGTATAATGATTAGATGAGAATTCTTGTCTACAACATCGCTTATGGTACAGGGTCTCCGAAATCATACTATCATAATATCAGCTCAGCCCACCGCTATGTCCGGACTTCCTCCACTCATTTTGAGAAAATAATGGATTTCATCCAGGCGCAGGATCCCGACATCCTCGGCCTTATCGAGATCGACACCGGCTCATACCGCACAAAATTCATCAACCAGGTCGAACTCATCGCCGCGCAGCTCAAACACCACCATCAGTGCTCGGTGAAATACAAGCACGGGATACTCGCGAGGGCATTTCCGATAATCAGGAAACAGGCGAACGCGGTCCTGACGAAGAAAAAGCTTCCCGCAGGCAACTTCCATTTCCTGCCTGCCGGTTTCAAGAGGCTGATTATCGAGGTTGATATAGGGGGGATGAGATTTTTCCTGGTACATCTTTCCATCCAGAAAAGGGTAAGGAAAGTCCAGCTTGCGCATCTTGCGAAACTCGCAAAAGGACGGAGTCCGGTTATCATCGCCGGCGACTTCAACACATTCTCCGGCTCACATGAGATCAGGGATTTCCAAATGGAGCTTGGTCTCTTCAATCCGAACCTGGAAGCCCTTCCCACTTATCCGGCATGGAAACCCAGAAAGCAGATTGATTTCATACTCTGCTCGAAGCACATCAAGGTGCGCAGGTTCGAGGTGCCGAAGGTCAAGTTCTCAGATCATCTGCCGATAATTATGGATTTCGATATTTGACAGTAAATATTCACTGAAGGGAACGGTCCAGTGAATATTTACGACTCTAAAATACAAAGCCTCCATACAACTTCATAAATTCTATTGCAAAATAACGCCTCTCGGCTAATATAAATGAAAACCAGAAGGAGATGAGGAAATGGACGCGATAGAAGTTCTTCAGAAGCGCAGAAGCGTAAGGAAATACCTTAAAAAAACAGTTTCCAAAAAGGACATCGAGACAATAGTTGACTGTGGAAGACTTGCGGCGACCGCACGCAACGAGCAGCCCTGGGAATTCGTGGTCATCACTGATGCCAAGATGCGTAAGACGCTTGCCGACATAACCGAATACGGCAAGTTCATAGCCGACGTTCCGGTCTGCATCTGTGTTTTCTGCAAGGACACCAAATACTATCTGGAGGATGGTTCAGCCGCAACTCAGAACATACTGCTGGCGGCCAGGGCCCTTGGGCTCGGGTCATGCTGGGTTGCCGGTGACAAGAAGCCATATGCCGAGAAGGTCGCAAAGATCCTCGGAGCCCCATCCGGACACAGGCTGATAAGCTTCATCCCGATCGGCCATGCGGAGGCGCTTGAACAGAAATGCGTGAAAAGGGAGCTGAAGGAAGTCATCCACTGGGAGAAATTTTAATGCTTGAGAACTGCAATATACTGGAAAATGAATGTATCGGCGGCGACTACTACAGGATTGTGTTTTCCGCCCCTGGAATATGTTTGAAGGTTAAGCCCGGTCAGTTTGTTCATGTCCAGATCGCCAATCTGCGCGACAGGATACTGCGCAGGCCATTCAGCATCTGCGATGCAAGTGCGAAAGGGGAACTGTCAGTCATATACAAAGTCATTGGCGAAGGTACAGAAGTGCTCTCAGGACTTTGCAATGGCATTGAATGCAGCCTTATGGGTCCGCAAGGGAAGCCTTTCACTGTTCCGAGGAAAGGCCAACTGCCTGTGATTGTCGCAGGAGGATATGGATGCGCCGCCACGTACATGCTCGCAAAACAATCTCCGACAAAGGGGAAGATTCTGATTGGCGCAAGGACTTCAGCAGACCTTATCCTTTTGGACGAATTCCGTAAGACAGGTTTTGAAGTCCTGGTCGCGACAGAGGATGGTTCGTCCGGACAAAAAGGGCTTGTCACCAAGCTTCTCGAGGAAACCATAGTGAACCCACCATCGAAAAACATCTGTTTCTACGGATGCGGTCCGCACGGGATGCTAATGGC
>JANYBI010000491.1 GCA_025360875.1 Lentisphaerota bacterium | reverse complement strand
GATATGCTCATCAAGGTTTGTCGCCGAAACTGATGACTCTGACCCAGCGCTTCTTATCCTGATGCAGCTGAGTATGGGCAGAGTGTGCTTTCCTGCGATCACCTTGCTGATACCCGAGATAGCCTTCATGAAAACTTCCTTGCCGATACTGAACATAAACAACCTCCTTTTCCAGATGTTAAAATTTCGTGTAGCTATTGAATCTCTACATATGTTATAACAGTATTGAAGGTAGTATTTAGGCGGGGCTAAGGGGATCTACTTCCACACGGTGCTGCGTCTACGTTGAAGCTTAATGTGCCGAATATTCCGCACATTGTGGCCGGCTCAGGACGCCTTCTGACGGGGTTTTCAATGTTACGCATGTACTGGTAGGAATATTTTATCTTGTTCCCGGAACCGCTGCGTGAAAATATTTTCCACATATGCACATAAGGAGTTTGGCGATAGCGTCCGGACCGTCCGGACTATGTGCCGGGTAATCGACGGATTGGGATCATTTGGGAAGGTTCCAGATTGAAGGCGGTATTTTGTGCGGGCAATGTTGCCTTCACAAAATGATGGATAGACACCGGGGGTCGAAATTGCAGGTTTTGAAGGCAAAGCAGAACTTCTACCTTTAAAAAGGCAGAAGTTGCGAAATCATGGCTGGGATACTGTCATTAATCATGACAGTCCAGTTCAATCGTCATTGACTGCGCTGCGCCATCGATATAGAATACAAGCCTCAATGGAGGATACTGTGGACCGTACAATATTGCACTGCGACCTGAACGGCTTCTACGCCGCCGTGGAATGCCTGCACCGGCCAGAGCTGAAGGACGTGCCGATGGCGGTAGGCGGTGACGTGGAGAAGCGCCACGGCATCATTTTGGCGAAGAACGAGCGTGCCAAGAAGTTCGGCGTCACTACGGCAGAGACCGTGTGGCAGGCCAAACAGAAGTGCCCCAACCTTGTGCTGGTGCCGCCGCGCCACGATGAATATGACAAGTATTCCAAGCTTGTAAACCTGATTTACGAGAGGTTCACTCCCCTGGTGGAGCCGTTCGGCATCGATGAATCATGGCTTGATGTCACCGGAACAATGCATATCTTCGGCGACGGCCAAAAGATCGCCGACACTATAAGAGCTGCTGTAAAGTCCGAACTTGGTCTCTCAGTCTCGGCCGGGGTATCCTTCACCAAGGTGTTCGCAAAGCTTGGCAGTGATTACAAGAAGCCGGATGCTACGACGGTAATCAGCAGGGAGAACTACAGGTCGATAGTTCATCCGTTGCCGGTGACTGACCTGCTGTTCGTCGGGGACGCCGCCGCTAACGTGCTCGCTAGGCTGGGCATTGCCACGATAGGCCAGCTTGCGCAATCTGACAGGAAGCTCATAATGGACAAGCTCGGTAAGATGGGCGGAGTCCTGCATGACTATGCTAATGGCCTTGACGACGAACCCGTAAGATCCGCAGATGACGAGAGGCAGGCGAAGTCCATAGGGAACGGCATGACTTTCAAAAGGGATCTTTTGGGACTCGATGACATCAGGACCGGCGTGATGGCGTTGTCAGATACCGTGGCGGCACGGCTCAGGCAGGAGGGACTCAAGTGCAGTACGGTGCAGGTGATGATCAAGGATCCGCAGTTCAGGAGCATATCAAGGCAGCGGAAGCTTGACGCTCCTACACATCTTGCGGCGGAGATAGGAGATACAGTAGTCGAACTCATAAGGGACTCCTGGGATATGGACGCTAAGATCCGCACGATCACTGTCACTGGCGCGGACCTCGTCGCATCTGACGGCTCCGGCCAGATGAGCCTGTTCGCCGATGCCCATGACAGCCGCAGGGCAAAGAACGAGAAGCTGGAACGCGCCATGGACAATATCAGGGACCGTTTCGGGAAAGGAGCGATATCATCCGGAGCGGCGGTCAGGAATGATCTGGGGATTGGGCCGGATGATGCCGTGGATGACTGAAGCGTGTCATATCGAGACAGGGCAGTTGATATCGGCACAAAGACTAGGCGAAAGTATCCGCCTAGCATAGTCGATAATCTCTTGGCTCCGGCTTGTGTTTGTAAGATAGAAGGGACGGTGTCCTTTGCGGACCACCTTACGCTCAGGTTCCGGAGCAGTCCACGAGACGCCGAAGGTAGGTATGGAAATACCAGTCAACCGGGATGCCAGTTCCTTGAACTTATACTTCAC
>JANYBI010000489.1 GCA_025360875.1 Lentisphaerota bacterium | reverse complement strand
CAAGAAAGCCCTGAGTGCAGGCGGCGTGGATGTCTTGACGCTTTCGTGCATGACCCATCCGGATGAGGGCATTAGAAAGTTTGCGAAGCTGGCGGTCAAACACAATCCGGATGTCCGCGTGACGCTACAGGAACTCTGGCTGCCCGAGGATCGTTTCCCGTTCGACCACCTGCATCGCGTGCGTAAAACTGTTGATGAATTCAACGGATCGACGATGGCCGGGCTGCTCAAGCCGCACAAGAAGTATTTCAAGGAGATGGAAGATTACGTAACTGCACTGAATGCCGAGATTGGCAGACAAGCGGTCTTCATCGTTCCCGACGCCCAGGCGACCCTGGCTTTGCGCGAGCGGATCATTGCCGGAACTGTTCCAGGATTGGCGAAGCAATCCGACCTGTTCACGGATTCATGGGGACATCCGACACCACCGCTGATGGCGTTATCAAGCTACTGCCATTTCGCGGTCATCTATCGTCGCAGCCCGGTGGGTCTGCCATTGCCGAAGATTCTAGCGGTCAACCCCAAGTGGAATGCAAAACTCAACCGTCTTTTGCAGAAATTGGCCTGGGACGCGGTGAAACAGCATCCGCTGAGCGGTATTCGACAATGGTAAGGAAACACAGCCGAATGGCTTGACTGCAAACGGAGGTTCGAAAAGGAAATTGAAAAAATCCAGGAAAAGTGTCGCTGAAATACCTCAGGCGGTCCAATTGACTGAAGCTGAGAAAAAGGTGCTGGACTCTCGCCTTGCCGCTTATCATCAGAATCCGGATGCAGGATCTCCCTGGAGCATTGTGAAGACGCGTATCAGGAGCAAGAGATGAGCCATAAGCTCATCATACGACCTGAAGCTGAAGAAGAACTGAGGAAGGCTTTCGATTGTTATGAAACTCGCTTTTCCGGCTGAACGGCAATGCTAACTTAACAGCGTAAGGAGAACAGCAAATGGATACAAAGCCGAATAGCGTACAGGTTTGCGGGCTAAGGTATGCGCAGCGGCGGAACGCCGGAAAAGCAGGTTGGGCTGACGAGTCAGCATATGAGATGTTCCAGCATACCCTTGATGATATCCTTGCATGCGGTCATCTGTCCGGAAGCATCCGTTTTCTCGAACTTGGCTGCGGCAATGGCAATCTTACCTTATATATGGCTGGAAAAGGTCACGAGGCATATGGCATGGATATCGTGCCTGAGGCCATTGAATGGGCGAACCAGAATTCCAGGGAACGGCAGATCCCCCCGCGTTTCACGGTCGGCAGCGTAGTCACGCTTTCCCCATATGCAGACGGGTTCTTCAACCTCGTATTTGATGCCAACTGCCTGTTCATGATCACGGGGAAGGAAGATCGGAAGGAGTGCGTAAGAAACGTATTCCGCGTACTGGCGAAGGGCGGGCTTTTCTATGCGGAAGCGCACCTGGTAAATGAGGATATCAAGACCCGGACAAAGTATGTTGGCGATGACTATTTCGATCCGCAGGGGCAGTACTCGACGGCCCAGGGCCAGCCGATGTACTACTATTCCCGCGAACAGGAGTTCATCGACCTGATCGAGGGAGCCGGCTTCCAGATTATACGTCAAACAAAGACACCTCCGCTCCCTGACTATCCCGTTTTCTGCTCCAGCGACATATGGCTGGTGGCGTCAAAGCCCTAAGGGAACCTCTAAAAATCCACAGACAGGAATGTCTGTGCTACCTGTAAATAAACCCCTAATCTTCATTCTGAAAATTGTTTTGTAATGGAATCCGGTTATTTTTATTTCGCATCAGCGAAATAAAAATGAGACTGGAGCGCAATGTCAAAGGTAAAAAAGCCCGCGAAGAAAGCTTGTGACGGCAGGAGCTGCGGGAATTTCAATGCCCTGACTCCGGACATAATCGTGCCGGAAGTCGAGAAAGCGCTAGGAAGGCAATTGCTCGGATACACTCATCCCCTGAACAGCTACATCAACCGGGTCTATGAGCTTATGGCGGCAGACCGCGAACGGATCATAGTGAAATTCTACCGGCCCGGACGCTGGTCGAAACAGGCTATACAGGACGAACATGACTTCGTGATTGAATGCGCCAAGGATGAGATTCCTGTGGTCGCACCGGTCCCTCTAAAGAATGGAAAAACTGTCGGCGAAACCGACGGTGTTTTCTTTGCCGTCTATCCGAAACGGCTCGGAAGAATATGGGAACAGACCAGTGACGACGATTGGAAAAGGCTAGGACGTGTTATCGCCCGCGCACATGTCGTCGGAAGCCGGAAGACGGCAAAACACCGTCTAGTCCTTGATCCCAGGGAGACTACCGCAACCGATATCGCGCAGCTGATCGGAGGTGGGCACATTCCTCCAAGGTACCAGAAACCTTTTGCCGACATAGCGTCCCAGCTTCTGGATTTCATCCTGCCCCTCTTCGAAGACCGCGAATACATAAGGATACACGGAGACTGCCACGCGAAAAACATCCTGCACAGGCCGGATGAAGGGCTGTTGCTCATTGATTTCGACGACATGGTGATGGGACCGCCGGTACATGACATGTGGATGCTTCTGCCAGGGCACGTGTTCGACTCCGGACACGAGCTGGAACTCATGATCAAGGGATACAGGGAATTCCGTGATTTCGACGAGGACAGTGTTGATCTTATCGAACCGCTGCGCGCAATGAGGATGCTTTATTTCC
>JANYBI010000465.1 GCA_025360875.1 Lentisphaerota bacterium | reverse complement strand
GTATTGCCTTTATGCCATCGTCCGGAAGTATCATACCTGAATGATTTATTCATGATAATATCCTTATGTTGCTATTGGCTGTCTCTCATTTCCGTTCGTACCACATTGCGCAAAGCCGGCGGCTGCGGACTGCGAACGGACAGATTGCGAAGAAAGCAAAGCTCAGCATGATTCTCGTGGTCGAATACCAGGAGAATTTCCTGCCTGATGTCACGGTGGGGATTTTAAGCAGGACGAACCGGTATCCGTTATTCCTGCCCCATCTGCGAAGTTCGCGGGAAAAGTGGATTTCCTCCGATGCGTATAGCCTGTTGTCGAATCCGCCTGTCTGTTCCCAGGCATCTTTCCTGCAGAACAGGAACGAACCGGCCGCCATCGGGTAGATCTTCACGGCAGTGTTCCAGGTGAGCAGAAATAATTTCCCGAAAAAAGGAAGGTCTATGTCAAATGTGACATCTGCGCCGCCGCCACATGCTTTCCCGTGCTCCATCTGCGACAGGCATTCATCAATGAGTTTGCCTGAGACAATCGTGTCGGCGTCCACGAAGAAAATATATCTGCCTGAAGCCGCCTCCGCACCCGCGTTCCTGGCCCTTGCAATGCAGTTGATTTTCTCAAAGACCACCTTTGCGCCTCTGGATCTTGCGAATTCCGCAGTCTTGTCGGTCGAGTTGTTGTCGACGACAATGATTTCACCTGTCAGGCCGGAGGCAGGACTTCGGATCGCCTCGAGAAGGCTGTCGAGAGTTTTGCCAATATAGTTCTCCTCGTTGAACGCGGGGACGATCACTGAAAAATCGATTTTTAAAAAATCATTCTTTTCATGCATGAAAAAAATATCATCCTGTTATCCTGTCCATATTTTCATTTCTTCAAGTTTCCCAGCCTGCATGAACCGCAGTCGCCGGAATATTCCCTGCAGTGACTGTTGTAAAGATGGATTACCCCGTGGAATGATGCCGTGTCACATATTATTTTCCGGAAACGCTGGGGTGGCATGAACCATCTGTGGCAGGCGGTAAGCACGTTCCTGTTCATCTGCGGCAAGGGGAGCGTCTGCCATGTCTTGATTGAAAATGCCCCGAGCCGCGTATCCTGTCTGATGGTCGAATAGGCATGAAGCGCAGGCAGGAGGACGTTTGCGGCAATGTCATTCATCCTGTCGGATCCGATGACAGAAGACGGTTTCGAGAATTTTCTGAAGAAATTCACATAATTATCCCAGAGTTTGTGGGAGACGACAAGTCCTTCCGTCAGATATCCAGCAAAATCTTTCTCGTTCATTCCCGATTCAGTTTTTCCGGAAAGGAACTTCAGCGGTTTCTGTGCGAATATGGTGAGTAGCACGGTCAGGGCGGCTATCCTGCGTTCCGGCATGTTCAGCGGACGTACTCCTGATTTAACCCATTTTATGTTTTCACGGCTTGTCATCCGTGTCTGCCACCAGTCGGCCCAGGTTTTCTTTGCGAACTTCTTCATCTCTGTGTCCAGCTTTGCCGACGCGGGATCCGGGAGGAGTCCGGACTCGCCCCATAGCACCGCCTCCATGACGTTCTTTCCCTCAAGATCCTGGTATTCAGAAAAACGCGTGTGGAGTTCGATGAACTCCTTCCGGTTCTTCTTGTAGCCGCAGGCCTCGAAGATGTGTTTCATGCAGACATGTTCGGAACCTGAATCGATCATCTCCGCGAGCAGGATCCTGGACTTCTCCTCAAAACGTTCCAGACCTTCCCTTGCAAAAAGTTCATATAGATCGGTATCGTCCGCGGATGAGAAGAAAGATACGCATGGGCCATTGGAAAATTTCTCGGATTCAGTCAGCGGAAATCTGGAAATGCGATCAGGTTTTATCAATACCGCTGGAAAAGGTGGCGTGTTTTCATTGTCTCTGGCGGGTTTGGATTTTTTTGAAAGGACATGCAGCACGACCTTGCGGTAGTTGTCATCCAAATGGTGCCCGTGCGCGAACCAGTCTGAATTTACCTGGTGGACCTCGACGTCTCCAGTGATTTCCTTTCCTCCGATCAGCAGTTTCGCATCCTTGAAGTCAGGACCTTCCTCGAAGTTCCAGTTTCCAGGGAAGAGGACCGTTACCGGGTTGCCTTCGAGCGTCTGTATTTCCGTGCCATGTCCAATGCTGTTCCAAGCTGACTGCAGCCTCAGTTCGGAAGTGCCACTTTTCTCTTTATGTGCTTTCATAAGTCTGTATTTCTTGAAAATCTGATTGTCAGATGTTTATTTTATGAAACCTCTGGAAATTTACACATGTGATTTTCCAGAGGTTTCCCTGGCAGTTAAGATAACGAGGTAATTGTAAAATGAAAATATTTATTCCACTAGTTATTGCGTTTTTGTTTTCAGCCGCTGTTTTTCCAGCGGAGACGGAAAACCTGAGGATCACCCCTGTCGTCAAGGCGGTTTCAGAGGTCCTGCCATCAGTTGTAAACATAGGTACGGAGCGGATCGTATCCCGCCCATATTCACGTTGGGGGGCGAATGATCCGTTTGAAAGCATGTTCAGGGATTTCTTTGCGGAGCAGGGGGCCGTGAACACTACTTCGCTGGGAAGCGGATGCATAATCGATCCCTCCGGGCTCATCATCACAAACTCACATGTCGTCAGCAGGGCGACAAAGATAACCGTGACATTGGATGACGGCACCCAGTATACCGCCAGGGAGATAGCCAGCGACGATCTGAATGACATAGCTTTGCTCAAGATCGAGAATCCGCCTGACGGGAAAAAGTTCAAGCCTATGAAATTCGCCAAACCCGAAGACCTTCTTCTTGGCGAGACGGTCATTGCGGTCGGCAACCCCTATGGTCTGGGGCATAGCATTTCACAGGGAGTTCTCAGCGCAAGCGGCAGGAAGGCGACTTATGAGGGCAATGTCATTTTCTCGGACATCATCCAGACCGACGCCGCGATAAATCCCGGAAACAGCGGAGGGCCGCTTATAAATCTCAACGGCGAACTGATAGGTATCAGCACAGCGATATTCAAGGAGGCTCAGGGAATCGGGTTCGCCATACCGGTGAAGAGGCTTGAAGACGTGCTGGCAAAATGGATGATCCCCGAGAGGTTCAGCGACATTTCACTTGGAATCGTGCCTGCCCAGAGGAAAAATCAGGATGGGGCAATGGAGTTCGTTGTCGGAGAGATATTCCAGGGAAGCCCCGCTGCAAAATCAGGATTGAAAAAAGATGACAGGATACTTGGGATAAACGGAGTAAGGCCCATACGTCTGCTTGATATAGGTTTTATCCTATGGAAGATTCAGGCCGGTGACGAGATACGGGTCAGTACGTCCGACACGAAAACGTTTTCGTTCAAGGCGGAGAAGATCAAATATGCCGACGGTTTCGAGATGGCCATGGCGAAACTTGGTCTTGGGCTCCAGGAGTTGACGCCAAAACTTGCACGGGCGCTGGAGTATCCATTTGAGGGCGGGCTGGTCGTGAGTGATCTTCCGGGGGAATCGGAAAATGTAAGCAGGGGCGACATCCTTGTCAGACTAGATGAGATTCCTGTCAATAGCGCTTCTGACGTTGCGAAGGTGCTTACAAGCAGGCATCATGGCGACAATATTGAAGCTCTTTTTGTCAGTCTAATAAAGAAGAACGGCAAATTCTACGTCATGAAGCGCGCCGCGGTCCTTAAAGTTAAATAGGCGCAAAGGACCGTCTCAGCTCTCATTTCTCCGGCATAAGATGGGAATAATGTTTTTTCCGGCAGGCCGGGCAGAGGCCGTGGCTGAATTGGGCGTCGGAGTTTCTGGTTATGTATTCCTCGATGCGCTCCCAGCTCTCATCGTCACTTCTTATGTTGTGGCAGTGCATGCATATCGGGAGGATTCCTTGCAGGGTCTTGATGTGCTGGTTGGCTTCCTCCAGCGCCTTTATCCTTTCAGCCAGGGCCAAATGAAGCTCTATTATCTCCTGCCCGATCTTTACACGTGCCAGCAGCTCATTCGCATCGAACGGCTTCTCGATGAAGTCGTTGGCGCCGGTCCTGAAAGTCTCGAGCACATCCTTCTTTTCATTTCTTGAGGCGGTGAGGATTATCAGATATGGATTTATCTTTAAAGTCAGCTTGCGCAGGTTTCTGCATATGTCTATTCCCTGCATTCCTGGCATCACCCAGTCGAGAATAGCGAGTTTCGGTCCGTCCTGCTCTTTAAGTTTTTCAAAAGCTTCAATGCCATCCTTGCAGGAAATGACTTCATATGAGTTCTTTGAAAGGACGTTCTCGACAAGTCTCCGTGTCACATTGTCATCGTCGGCTATGAGTATTTTGAATTGCATTTGCGAATTCTCCTATATGTTGATTTTTCCAAGTTCCTTCTTCAATATTTCAAACTCCAGTTCGATAGTATCTATTAGAAGCCCTATTTTCCTGTAATCTCCAGCCTTGCAGGTCTGTTCCAGCGAAAGGGCTGTCTTCTGGAGACTTAGCGCCGCAAAATTCCCGGATGAGCCTTTGATGGTATGTGCGACCCTCTGCACTTCCGCAAGGTCCTTCGCCTTGTAGGCGGTCCTGATCTCCCTGATGTGCAAAGGGGTGTCGTTCAGGAATATTTCAATCAGTTCCTTCAGGAATTCCTTGTCGCCGAAAACTCTCTCCATGATGACTTCCAGATCAAAAATGGTCCTGTTCAAGTCCTTATTCTCCGGTTCATGTGATGCCGGAGCAGGCGGCGTTTCCTTGAATCCTGATTTCCCCTGGAGCTGACGTTCAATCGCATCGGCAAGATCCTTGGGCTTCACAGGTTTTGATACATAGTCGTCCATTCCAGCCTCAAGGCATCTCTCCCTGTCTCCCTTGAGGGCGTGCGCCGTCATCGCAATAATACGCGCATCGTGATCCAGCACCTTTGAGTTCCTGTCACGTATGAGCTTTGTCGCCTCAAATCCGTCCATCACAGGCATCTGTATGTCCATGAGCACAAGATCATATCTGTTCTTTTCAAGTTTCTTTACCGCTTCGAAACCATTTGTCGCGATTTCCGCACTTATGCCCATCTTTGCGAGAATCGCACATGCGACTTTCTGGTTAATCTCATTATCTTCTGCGAGCAGTACTTTACCGCCTGCAACCTCCCCAGTTTTCACCTTGGCTCCACCGGCTTCATCTTTTTCTATGAATTTGCCTGTTCCTATGCTGCTGGCTATGCAGTCGAACAGAAGTGATTTCCTGACCGGCTTGGGCAGCGAGGAGGTGAACAGCCCGGACTCCTTGAGCTTTTTCTCGAAAAGCGGACCCGCCGATGACATCATGACCAAGGGTGTTCCTGAAATCCGGGGATCGTTTCTTATCTCCTTCGCAAGTTCCTCTCCATCTACCGAAGGCATCAGGATGTCCAGGAATGCCACATGGTATGGATTGCCGGATTCTTTTCCAGAATAAAGAGCCTTAAGCGCCGAGGGGGCATCTTCAACTTCATCATGTTTGAATTCCCATGATTCGAGAAGTCTGTCCATTACAAGACGGTTTGTGGCATTGTCATCAACTGTCAGTATCCTTATATCATGGAAACGTCCGGTCGGAACTTCATCTCTTGGCTGCACTTTCTGTTTCTCTAGCCTGACTGTAAACCAGAATGTCGAACCTTTTCCCTCCTGGCTGTTCACTCCAATCGTCCCACCCATTTTTTCCACAAGACGTTTTGATATCGAGAGTCCGAGCCCAGTCCCGCCGAAGTTCCTGGTGGTGGACGAATCTGCCTGCGTGAACGCGCTGAAAAGGGAGTCGATCCTCTCTGCAGATATGCCGATTCCGGTATCCTGAATCTCGAAATATATCAGGGCATTGTCCATTTCATCCGTCTTTAATTCCGAGCGCAATATGATCTCTCCGAGCTGTGTGAATTTTATGGCATTGCCCACCAGGTTGCTGAATATCTGCCTGATTCTCACCTCATCGCCTCTGAAGAGAGTGGGCATGCCGGGAGAAGCCAGGTAGTTGAATTCAAGATCTTTCTCCCTTGCCTTGCCTGCAAGCAGGTCCATGACTTCCTCTATGACGGTGTTGAGGTCGAAGTCCGTTTCCGTCAGATCAAGCTTTCCCGCCTCTATTTTGGAGAAGTCCAATATGTCATTTATTATTGTGAGCAGGGAGTCTGCGCTCTGCCTGATCGTCCCAGCCAGGCTTTTCTGTTCAGGGCTGAGCTCGGTGTCCATAAGCAGGGAGATCATTCCTATGACGCCATTCATCGGGGTCCTGATCTCATGGGACATGTTTGCGAGGAATTCACTTTTCGCCGCATTCGCCATTTCCGCCTCAACTGCAAGCATGTTCGCCTGGTGGATGCTGTGTTCTAGCTGCCTGTTAAGGCTTTCGGCCTCGTCCTTTGAATCCTTCAGCATTTTCTCGAATCTCTCACGGATCATGGCAGACCCGAAGAGATCGGCAATGGCGTGAAGCAGATCGATTTCAGTCCTGCTCCATTTCCTGGGATTTATGCAGTCGTCGAACTTGATAAAACCCCACCATTCGGTTCCGGCGAAAACCGGGATTGCAAGGGTGGATTTGCAGTCGCCCCTTATGAGGATTTCCCTTTCGGTTTCAGGAAAGTCATTGATTGTCCCATGGATTGGATTGCCGGTTTCAAGGATGCTCTTCCATCTTGACAGCCCTATATCCTCGAAGTTCGCATCCTTCAGCACAGGTTTCCTGAAGTCAATGATGCTATTGGAACTTGTCCATTCAAATGCTGTTGCGGAAATGACCTTGCCATCAAGATCCTTCCTGTTCTGGAATATGTGGATGCGGGTTGCCTCGACCGCCGTGCCGAGGCGTTTGAGGATTTCCTGAATGCATTCGTTCCAGTGGTGTGCATACAACAGACGTTCAGCGGAATATGCCGCAGCCTCGAGAATATTGTCCTTCTTGAGGAGTTCAGCCTCGTTTTTCTTTTTTTCAGTTATGTCGACAAAGCATTCGATCCCGCCGATGATATTCCCATTCTTATCCCTGAGAATATCTGCATTTTTTGAAATATGGACGAGTGTCCCGTCCTTTTTCCGCATTACACATTCCTTGCCGAATATCGGTTTTTCTGTCTCACTAGAATAAAGGCCGCATTTGCTCAGGCACGGATCGACTGCGAATATGAAGCATTTCTTCCCGATCACTTCCGATGCCTCATATCCGGTTATCTTTTCGGCGGCATCATTCCAGCTTGTAACTATCCTGTCCTTGTCCACGGTGAAGAGTCCGCTGGGAATCATCTTATTGATAAGTTCTGCGCGATCCTTTGATTCAAGAAGAGCTTTTTCCGTACGCTTCCTTTCCGTTATATCTACGGAAATAGCAACAAATCTGCATATTTTCTGATCCTCATTCCAGGTCGGGTTCAATACCGTCATCCAAGTTACTGGAGAACCATCCATCCTGACGCTTTCACCTTCGAACGTGCATTTTTCGCCTCTTAGCACGCGTCTGACGGCCTCGTCTACAATATCCCTCATGAATCCTTCGGGCCAGGTTTCCCTGAACGGTTTCCCTATTGTTTCGTTCTCAGACAATCCCTTTACAAGGAGACCGGTCTCGTTTATTGAAATGTAATTCCCGTTGGAATCCAGGACCTCGACACAATTCGGAGATCCCTCGACAAGGCTCCGGTACCTGTTTTCAGAGGATTTGAGCGCCATGGCCCCTTCCATGTTCTTCTGCTGGATCACAAAGAATATTATGAGCAGGAGGCATAACATCAATGTTGTAAGGATCGGCGCCATCCTATGGCTGGCGATATATCTGTTCCAGTCGGGCGCGATTACATCGGCCCCAAGGATTGCGAGCACGTCTTTTGAATCAGGTGCGAATATAGGCACAAGCCCCGATATGAAGATACCCCATTCATCCGGAAGCGGGCCTTCGGTGAATCCTTTTCCGTTCTTGAATAAGGCTTTGAGTTCCCTGCTTGCCTTAGGATATGTCTTTCCCGGTTCGGACAGCGGCTCCTGAAGGACGTTCTTTTCTGAAGCTTTCCTGTCAGGTTCGGTATCAACGTAGAAAAACACCTCGCCATCCTTGCGGCCCATCAGATATATGAACCTGATGTTTTTCTGGCTGTTGGCTATCTCAGTCAGTTTCCTCTTCAACTCCTTATATTCGTTCTTTTCCAGATCCGAACGATCGCCTGACAGACTGAGTATCTTTCCAGGGTCGATTGAAGCCGCTATGGCGCGTGTCAGCGTGAGAAGATTCTGCTTCTGGCGCTGGTCTTCCCTCATGCCCTCTTTCTGTGTAGCTATCCACCCGGAGAGTATGAATATGAAGAAGAGGGCGGGAAAGTAATATTTGAAATTGGATTTGCTGCCGGTGAAAATATCGACGTATGGCATAGTTGCACATCTCCAATAGAAATAACTGAAGCATGCGCACAGGATTACTACGAGAAGAAAGTTAAATGCCTCGACGGGGAACATCATCGCGGAAAAGAAAGTTTCCTCGTTGAGGTAGTTCGCGGGGGGGAAACCTGCCTTTGGCGGTATCGCGGTTATCGATATTCCAAGAAGAATGATGCAGGTGGCTGCGGTGAGAAGACATTTTTTACCCTGCAGCTTTGTGAGCCGTGTCATTGACAGTATGTATGCTGAAAGCAGGGCTCCTGGAAAGGCCATGAAATAGCGTGACGTAGTTTCAAGCCCTTCTATTCCCTTTGAAGCTCCGGCGGCAACCATCCAGAAAAGGATCGCATATACCCACTTTCCGGCGTTCTTCTCGCCTTTTTCCAGTTCCAGGCCTGATCGTCCGAACTCAAAAAGGCAGAAA
Source organism: Lentisphaerota bacterium (assembly GCA_025360875.1). Classification (GTDB taxonomy): domain Bacteria; phylum Verrucomicrobiota; class Lentisphaeria; order Victivallales; family GWF2-50-93; genus GWF2-50-93. The sequence goes on along the minus strand of JANYBI010000465.1, from coordinate 1,534 downwards.
TAGGAAATGATTGACAATGTCAGGTCTACGACAAGATATGGGTAGCCAAGTTCAAGGGGGTTCATCAATATGCCGGCTACGTGGCCCAGCCCCTGGAGGAATGCGAACATCGCAAACCATTTCCACTTCAGGGCCGCATTATTGCTCAGGAGATAGACTATGGATGCGAGAATGATGAAGGACAAACCATATAGGAATTGTATGAAGTCCATCTGTTCAGTAAAAAAAATATGCATATTCAATCTTTCCAGTTCCAATATCAGGCACTTCGATAATTTAAAACTTTTCCTCTGAATTCCTGGAACTTCGCCTTAAGTTCCGGAATCATTCTGGCGCATTTGTCCTTGTCCCCTGATTTTGCTGCCTCATTGATTTCAGCCGCAACGCCGCAGATTTTAAGGGCTCCCATGGACTTCGACTCGCCTTTTATAAGGTGGGCCGCCGATTTCACCTTCTTCATGTCGCCAGAACCGGTGTCCGCTGAGAGCCTTTCAATGCTTTTCTCGGTCCCTTGAACGAATATGCCTAGCATTTCAGCGAGCAATGCCTTGTTACCCCCGGCAAATTCAAGCGCGGCTTTCTCATCGAAAACGGATTCGGATGAGGCGATGACAGCGGCTATGTCCTTCGCAGGATTTGCCTGTGCCGGATTCCCATCCCTGATGCAGTAGGCGGCGATGACCCTTTCAAGCTCGTTTTCGGATAGAGGTTTCAGTATCGAATCCTTCATTCCATATCTGGCAAGTTCACCGGAACTTATTGCATCACCGCTAAGTGCTATGATCGGAACCGACAATTCGCTTTTGGAAATCTCGAGCGCCGCATCTCCGCCATTCAGTTCCGGCATGAACATGTCCATCAGGATGAGATCGTAGGAATTTGAGTTTGCCCTCTCTACCGCATGTCTTCCATTTTCAACCGAATCAACCTCATGCCCGCAGTGCTCAATCATTTTAACAGCAAGTTTCCTGCCGAGAAGGCTGTCTTCGGCAATAAGTATCTTAATTTTCCATTCTGTACCATGCATTATCCGCTCCGGTTGATATCTATTGCCCGTTGAGCTGAAGGCTTGTTGGTGCAGGAAAAGTATTGAGAGAGCCGCATTTTGGACATTTGTTAAGCTCCAGATCCTTGTTAATGTTGTTCTTGACACTATCATTTTCCGCAAGTACCGGTTGCTTGAATGGGAACTCGTAGGCGCATTCACTGCATTTCTGCCGATATGCCAGTGCTCCACCGCAGTTGATGCATTTTTCCTTCAGTATGTCAACAACCATCGTCTCATATGCCATAGTACATTTTTCGCATATCACTGTTGATAGCGCACCGGGCTGGCTTATCTCTTTCCTGTCAAGGAAATCGGCATAGAACAGATATCCTGCAGATAAGGATATGGTCAGTATCAGGCAGAGGCTTGTGGCCAACCTGGCTTTTCCATACTTGAGCATGTGCAAATAAAGAGGGCTCCTCCTTCTGGTCTTGCATTTCGATGCGACTGTCCAGGTGGTTTCGGTGAGCTTGTCCAGTTCGTTCC
>JANYBI010000758.1 GCA_025360875.1 Lentisphaerota bacterium | reverse complement strand
ATTTCCAACCAGGCCTTGGCCTTCGTTTTCTCGTCGCTTGCCTTTATGCGGCCTATCCAGTCCTCTATGATCATGTCAATGCCGAGTTCCTTGCGGACGTCCCCATATTTCTCGGTTGCTTCGCGGTAGAACTGGAACGCTCCGGCATGTTCGCCCTTTTCCCAGTATGAGCGCCCGATCCAGTAGATGGCCTGCGGTATGTTGGACCCCTCGCGGTTGCGCTGTTCGTATTCGGTGAAATGCTTTATCACCGCATCATAGTTCTTGAAGTCGGAAAACAATATCTCGCCGCTGCGGAACGAACAGTAGTTGTACTGCTCGACATTCAGTTCGTGTTCTGTCGCTTCCCGGAACAGTCCTACTGCTCTCCGCAGATCCGTGGCAAAGGCGGCGATGTCTCCCTGCATCATGATGCACTCTCCGGTGAGCTTGCCGGTGGGATATGCCGCCGCAAATTTGCTCAGGAGATCCTTTGCAGCTTCGAAATCGCCCAGCCCGTAGGAACAGACGGCGCGCCTGAACGAGGTGTCCTCCTTGTAATTTGTCTTGGGATATTGCTTGAGAAGACTGTCGAACTCAATCGATGCTTCTGAGAATTGCTTGTTGAAGAGCCGTGTCATCCCCAGCCAGTAAAGGATATCTTCTTCCCTGGGGTTGCCGGGATATTTTGTGGAGGCCTCCGTAAGCCATTTGAGGGCATCATCGAAATGCTCCTCCATGAAATGCGCATATCCGAGAAGGTACATGCATTCAGCCCCGTCCTCATGGTTCGGCTTGATCTCAAGTGTCTTTGTGAGATGCCGGATGACTTCAGGCCAGTCCTGAAGCCTTGCATAAACCTGTCCCATTATGACTGTCACCTGGTCGAAGTATGTGCCGGAAGGATATTTTTTCATGTAGTCTTCGCCAAGTTCAAAAGCCTTTTTCCAGTCGGAGATAGGCAAGGAGCAGCGGAAAGCGAAATAAAGGGCCTCTTCAGATTTCTCCCCCTTCAAGGTGGCGTGCTGGTAAAGGAATAATTCCCTGGCTTCCCTGTGATACTTCGTCTCCATATATGCCCGGGCTATCCTGGACATGAGTTCCGTATCGTAATTAGGTATGGCCTCAATTGCCTTGATTTCATTTTCAACCTCGCCCAGCTGCTCCTGTATCCGCATGAGGGCGCGCAGGTTATTGGTGTCGTTGGATTTCTTTCTTTGTTCAGCTTCCTTTTCTAGTCCCTGCTTGTATCGTTCGGCGTTGGCCACCAGAAGATCCCGGGGATAGATGAGACGGTATATCCAAAGCGCCTCGCGGTATCTCTCTTCAGCAAAAAGGGCATCTCCTGTCTGGAGGGCGGCAACGTTGAAAGCTACGCTTCTCGAAGCCACCGATTCAGGCTGAAGCAGATTTGGCACCATCTTGAATATTTCATCGAATTCCGATTTTTTAAGGTAGGCGATGAACCAGAGCGACGCGGCCCAGTTCCTCATCTGGAAGTTTCCGCCTTCAAACACGTCCTTTATATAAGGAGGAACGGAATCCCAGTCGTCCTTGGCAAGATAGATCCTGATGATCGAACAACGGATGTCCAGGAGCAGATCCTCCCTTGCATTGTTCTTGTATCTCTCCAGCAGGACAAGATAGTTCTTGAGGGCGTCGTCGGATTTGCCCTGGAAGCGCTGGCTGTCGGCAATGTAGACGGAAGACTCCATGACGAAGGAACCCCTCGGGCTCGGATATTTTTTAATATAGTTGCTGAAAGCCGTTTCCGCAGGTCCGAACTGACCTGTGAAAAAGTAGCAGATGCCGAGGTTGTAGTATACCTGCTCCAGCATCACGATGGTGTCCGTGTTGGTACTTTTCCCCAGCAGTTCGATGATGGATTCCATGTAGACGGCCGCACTGCCGAAGTCGCCTGCTGCTAGCGCTGCGGCGGAGGCGGCCATGAGCTCGCGGGGACTCATGCTGTTGTTTTTGGTTCCCTTGTCAGGCGCTGCGGCCGGAGTTGCAGGCGGATTTGCCGGAGCCTTACCCCCCTGTCCAAGCAAATCTGATGGCAGGCAAATTGCCACAAGAATTAAAAGAATAGTGAACAGATGAAGCGGGTTGATAAAGCATCTATATGGAATGCGACTTTTAAATGCCATCATATTTTACCTAGATTTCCAAGTTGGGCGTTTGCGTGACTGATATCTGATAGCCCTGTTTTCTTTTTAGCATCGACAATTATAATACTGTACTTCCAGCAGTTCAAGCCCATTGTTTGTTTTTTTTACACAGCAATTCCAGTTGAGGCAAAATCTCAGCCTTCCCGAGGAGTGGACACAGCGGATTCAGATGTTCCACATATTATTTCCACAGCCTCCAGCAGGTTCCCTGCGACCGGCCATTCCGCCTTCAGTTCGGCCGTATGTTTTCCACCGTGGCCCGTGAGCACATAGATTCCTTTCGCTCCGGCATTCTCCGCAAATTCCACGTCGTGCGGATGGTCTCCGATCACGTACGACCTGGAAAGATCAATTCCATATCTTCCAGCCGCTTCCCTGAGGAAATACGGCTTGGGCTTGATGCATTCGCAGCCGTCTTCCCGGTTGTGCGGACAGTAATAGACTTCAGTGATTCTTATCCCATTCCTCTCGAGAATCTCCAGAACCCGCCGGTTCACGTTGTCAACATCCTCTTCCGTTATCAGTTTTTTCGCTATGCCTGACTGGTTGCTGACGATGAACAGCAGGAAATCCTTTTGCAGAAGCCTGAGCGCTTTGAACGTGTAAGGATAGAAAACCGCATCTTCCGGATTCTTGACTTGTTTTCGACAGTTTGAAGCGTTTTTTCTATAATTTTGAGGCTAAGAAAATTTGTAAAACTTAAAATGTAATGCCAACAATTTATCATAATTCTTCATATTTAAGATGGAAATTAATAAACATGACCATAAAAGT